>NZ_QQPQ01000034.1 GCF_003346715.1 Oceanispirochaeta sp. M1 | reverse complement strand
TTCAAGCAGAAAAACCCACTAAAAGTAGAAGATGGTACTCATTTTTTTCTGTTGGGAAGCTTTTGGGTGGGGTATGGTTAGTTAGAAATAAGAAGGGCTGTTACAATTTTACTTTTGCAACAGCCCCTTTTTTTTTATTTTCAGTAGGTAGTGAAAACTGCTGAAGAACTGAGGACTTTGACATTTGCTGTGGAGCCGGCACCGTATTTGTAATAGATGGAAGAGAAGGATGACACATAACTGTCTGATCTGCTGTGGCTTCCACTGGAGTTAAGGCCGTACTGTTCACGAAGTACCTTAACCCTGTCTGACTGTTCACCCATAAAACGGGCAGTATTTAGATAGGCAGTGTTCTTATAATAATCCATCTGAATAAAAAGCTCCTTTGACTTGAAGTCCTTCATACTGAGGGTTCCGTAACGGTCTCCCTGAACAATCATGATCTCAGGTTCATAGGACCCGCGGAGGGTGACAGTACTGGAGGCATTATCGGCCTCGGAGTGGATAACCACCTCTTTAGCATTAATAGTATGGGTCCTGTTATATGAGGAGAAATCACTCCTGCTGTATAGGTAGAAGGTTCCATCAGTGATAGTAGGCACCACCATATCGAAGGAGGCATGAGAGTACTCTCCGTCCAGGAGGATCTCAAAAGTTTTTCCTGAAGAAGCGAAGGAATCATCCCAGAGGCTGCGGCTTGAAGTACCAAGTGATCTGTCATAAAAATAGGCTACCGCCCTTTTATAAAGATGAACCCTGTTTAAGTCAGGAAGGGTGACATCCACTGTGAATTGAAGATTATTATAATCCTCAGGAGGATCGTACCAGATGACCAACTCACCCTCTGAGACAGAGACATCGATAAAATCCCACTGATCCTCGTTGGCATTAACTGTCACAGAATAAGTCTCAGCATAGGAAGCATAAACAGTAAAGGAACTGTTTGCCTTAATGCTGTCAAATCCGCTTAAATTGTATTCATGAGGAATGACGTTATCAGAGGCATCAGGACTATTTCCACATGAGCTGAGGAGAAGAAGGAATGCCGCCAAAAGCGGCATAATAAGCTTTTTCACCTTCAGGATTGATCTCCGGGTAAGACATTATCAAAACCGGTGATGATATTTCTGACAAAGGGATCAACAATTCGGTAAATACGCTTGTTGCCTTCGGTGAGGGATTCAACAATACCCTTATCCTTAAGGACAGCAAGATGCTGGGATACAACGGGCTGTGGCTGATCAAGACATTGCCATAGTTCAGAAACACAACAATCCTGTCGTTCAATAAGGCAGAGCATTTTAAGTCTCAGGGGATGTCCGCAGACCTTCAGTTTTTTAGCATATCCGTCTATCAGTTCTTCGGGACAATTACATTTATTTTCCATATATAGTAAATTATCAGAAATGTTTTATTTAATCAATTAAAAGTTACAAAGGCTCTCAGCTTTACTTATCCTTGCCTCCTGCTATAGAACTCTGTTAGGATGGAAAAATGATATACCTTGACTGGGCTGCAACAACGCCCCCCTTAAAAGAAGTATTAAATGAGATGTCTGAAACCGCATCTATCTATTTCGGCAATCCCTCATCCATCCATAAAGAGGGGCAGAAAGCCCATAAAAGACTTGAAGAGATCCGCTGCCGCTGCGCCGATGCCCTTGTGTGCAGCCCTGAAGAGCTTATCTTTAGCTCCGGTGGAACTGAATCCAATAATATGATCCTCTCCTCCCTCCTGATGCGAAGAGATAAGGGTAGAATTATTGTCAGCGGTATAGAACATCCCGCCATATGGAACCCCGTACAGATGCTGGGAAAGCAGGGATGGGAAGTAAAGGTGATCAATCCGGGTACAAATGGTCTGATAAAGCCCGAAAAACTCAAAAAACTCCTTACTCCTGATACAAAAATGGTTCTTATAATGGGTGTTCATAATGAAACTGGTGTTATTCAACCCATTCAGGAACTCATCCGCACTGTGCGGGAGGCAGAAGAATCACGGCCGATCCATTTTCACAGCGATCTGGTACAGAGTGCCGGCAAGATCCCTCTATCCTTAAAAGAACTTGATCTGGATTCCGCGGCCTTTGCGGGGCATAAAATACAGGGTCCCAGAGGAATAGGTCTTCTTTATCAGAAAAAACCTCTGGCCGGTCTCTATGCAGGGGGAGGTCAGGAAAAAGGTCTCAGACCGGGAACTGAAAACCTGGCTGCTGCTGCGGGAATGTGCGTTGCATTAGAACATGCTATAAAAGTTGTAGAAGATCACCTTGATGAGGCCTCACTCAGGATGCAGATGCTTATGACCGGCATAAGTGCCATCAGGGGAGCAAGGCTGCTGCCTGAGGGGCGTATGGAGAATGCATCTGATTTCTCCCCCTGGATTCTGAACTGCAGTTTCCCTCCCCTGCCGGGGGAGGTACTGGTAAGGGTTATGGATGACGCCGGCTTTGCCATATCAACGGGCTCCGCCTGTTCCAGTAATAAAAAGAGCCGAACCAGGGGGCTTGAAGCCATGGGAGTAGACTCTAAAACTGCCTTCAGCTCCATCAGGATCTCCCAGGGTCCCAGTACAAGTGAAGATGAGATCAGGGCTGTTATCAAGGCCCTGGAAGAACAGATTAAAATTGTCGGCAGAGCCGTAGGATAGGAAAAATATGAGTGAATTATATCTGATTAAGATAGGCGAAATAACCCTCAAAAAAGGGAACAGGGCTCTCTTTGAGAGACAGCTGAAACAGAACATCAAGAGAATACTTCGCCCCCACCCCACAAGGGTGACCAACCGGAGCGGGCGTTTCTACCTGGAGACAGAAAATCTCCCGGAGGAATATGTATGCGACTGCCTCTCAAAGGTATTCGGCATTGTGGGTTTTACCAGATCCTACAGCTGCCCCAAGGAGCTGGATGCCCTTGAAGAGAAGGCCTTACTGGTTGCTCAGCAGAATATCGATGCTGGAAACGGCATTAAATTCAAGATTGAAACACGGCGGATAGACAAGAGTCTCCCCCTGGATAACTACGGATACTCCGCAGAGATCGGAGGAAGGGTTTTTGAGAAGATCCCCGGACTCAAGGTAGATGTAAAGAATCCGGACTGGGTTATCCATATAGAACTCAGGGAAAAGGGATATGTCTATGGCTATACCCATAAGGGTCCCGGCGGACTCCCTGTTCACACCGGAGGTAAGGGGATGCTCCTCCTCTCGGGTGGAATCGATTCACCCGTGGCGGGCTATCTGATGGCCAAGCGGGGAATGAGCCTGGATGCAGTCTATTTCCATACTCCCCCCTATACAAGTCCCGAATCACTGGAAAAGGTACGGGATCTTGCAAAGATTATTGCCCCCTGGTGCTGTGGAATTCATCTCTTTACGGTCCCCTTTACGGAGGTACAGGTACAGATAAACCGCTCTGTCCGCCCGGAGACAACGACTCTTCATTCAAGGGCAGCCATGATGAAAATTGCCCAGTCCATAGCTAAAAAACGGGATGATCTTGCCCTTATTACGGGTGAAGCCCTGAGTCAGGTGGCAAGCCAGACATTAGAGAGCCTTGCCTACACCAACAGCCAGGTGGATCTGCCGGTATTCCGTCCTCTGATCGGAATGGACAAGGAGGAGACCATATTGATCTCCCGCAAAATCAAGGCCTTTGAAACCTCTATTCAGCCCTTTGACGACTGCTGTACCCTCTTCTCTCCTGACCATCCCGAGGTGAAACCCAAGTTAAAGAAAACTCAGGAGGATTGGACTGCCATAGAAGATATAGACAGACTTATGGCTGAAGCCGAAGAGAAGGCTGAGAAGATCTTTATACCTGTTGTGGAATACGATAAAGACTAGGGATCGACTTGCTCTGTAATGCTTAAGAGGGGGCTGCCTGCAGCTCCCTGAACTGCCCTGAGAGTTACTGCTCCGGAGGCTACCGAAATTTGAACATAGGGTTTATCTGCAGACTCTGCGGGCATCCCGCCCATAAACTGCAGTGTATATTCGGCGGAATCAATAAAATTCTGACTTCCCTCACTTGTCACAGAAACCGAGAGGTCTTCCAGGCGGCAGGTATAGAGGGGGCTGTACTCAAAACCCATATAAAGTTTTGTTTCTGAATTATAATCATAGGACCCAAGTACAGAGCGGCCATTATCGAAAATACTTACAAGATTAAATGCCCCATAGGGATCTACAAAGACTTTTATAGACTGAAGGTCATCATATCCCAAAGGAGATGAGGTGTCGAGTTTAAACTCTATATAGCTCTGTTCATAGGGAGATTCTGTCTCTGTGGAGCAGGAGAAAAAACTTATTGATAAAGCTATTAAGGCTAATAATAGAAAACTATGAGGCGCTTTTTGAGGCATCCTTTTTTTCGCTCCCCGAGGCTGATGATGAAGATTTTTTATCCTTCAAAGGTTTAGAGGTACTTGAGCTCTTTTTGGCGTCGTTAACATAAAAACCACTCCCTTTAAAGATAATACCCATACCGCCGCCGATAAGGCGTTTCAGATTGTCCTGTTTGCAGTCGGGGCATGTTTTCAGGGGATCATCGGCCATGGACTGGAAATATTCAAAGAGATGACCGCAGTTTTCACATTTATAATCATAGGTAGGCATTAAAGCTCTCCTGTATAGTTGAGTGTTAAATTAAATATATTGATATTTTCATACAGAGGCAAGAGTTCTCTCAAATTCTCACAGGAATATTCTGCTTATGCAGATAATCCTTGATTCCCGGTACCGAATAATCTCCAAAGTGGACCATACTGGCGATGAGAGCCGCATCGGCCTTACCTTTTGTCAGAACATCAGCCAGGTGAGAAGGCTCCCCCGCTCCCCCTGATGCAACAACAGGAATGCCAACATTTTCAGAGATCAAACGGGTTACTGTAAGCTCATATCCCTCACGGGTACCGTCAGCGTCTATTGAATTCAGTACTATTTCACCGGCACCTCTGGCTTCAGCATCTTTGGCCCAGGCCAGAGCATCCAGTTCGGTATGTTTTCTGCCGCCGTCTATAACCACTCTGTAACCCGATGGCATGGCAGGATCGGCCAGGGCATCCATCCCAAGGACAATACACTGATTACCAAAGTGACGGGCACCCTGATTGATAATATCAGGATTCCTTACGGCTGCTGAGTTAAGGCTGACTTTCTCTGCCCCGGCTCCGATAACCTTCTTCATATCTTCAAGGCTGGAGATTCCTCCTCCCACACAGAAGGGGATAAAGATTGTTTTAGCAACACGGCTGACAACATCTATCATAATGCCCCGTTTCTCGGAGGAGGCAGTGATATCGTAGAAGACAAGCTCATCCACACCCTGTTCATAATACAT
Organism: Oceanispirochaeta sp. M1; assembly: GCF_003346715.1. Lineage (NCBI taxonomy): Bacteria > Pseudomonadati > Spirochaetota > Spirochaetia > Spirochaetales > Spirochaetaceae > Oceanispirochaeta > Oceanispirochaeta sp. M1. The sequence goes on along the minus strand of NZ_QQPQ01000034.1, from coordinate 44,890 downwards.
GGCAGCCATCTCAACGGGATCACCAATATCTATATTACCCTTGAATTTAATTCCCTTGGTTGTTTTGCCGTCTCTCACATCCAGACAGACAACTATTCTTTTTTGAAGCATATTTTCATTCCTCTTTAGTACTGGATAAAGTTCTTCAATATCTGCAGGCCCCACTCCCCGCTCTTTTCGGGGTGAAACTGGGTGGCCATAACATTGTCCCTGGCCACGGCGGCGCAAAATTCGATGCCGTAATCACTGGTACCTATAACATCCGCAGTTTCTGCGGCCTCGATGTAGTAGGAGTGGACGAAATAGAAGGACTTCTCCTGGGGGAGATCTTTAAAAAGAGGATGATTGCTGTGTTTCAGAGTATTCCATCCCATGTGAGGGATTTTAAGCCCCATATCAGATGAGAAAAGACGAACTCTACCCGGGAGGATTCCCAGACAGGGAGTGTTTGATTCTTCGGAGTGGTCAAAGAGGATCTGCGCACCAAGGCATATGCCGAACAGAGGTTTCCCTGAGGAGGCAAAGTCTTTTACGCACTGTTCCAGGGAACTCTCTTTGAGTCTTTTCATGGCCTGGGCCGCCTCTCCCACACCGGGAAAAATCATCTTATCGGCCCTTGCCAGTTTATCAGGATCTGATGAGATAAAGAAATCGGCACCAAGCTTTTCAAGGGCAGTTTCAACACTTTTCAGATTACCGGAATCGTAATCTACTACAGCAATCATTAATGGTTATCCTTTAAGAGATAATTTGTTAATTCAAGTCTACAGAAAGGCATCAAAACCTGCAAGGCATCTCTTTTTTTAGATTTTAATAAAAAAAGTGAAAAATGAACCAGAGGGATGTATAATGCTGCAATGAAAAGAATTTTATTACTTACATTGATTCTACTATCAATATTGATTCTGCCCCTTACAGCCCAATCCAACGAAGTGATGGACGGTTTTCTCGAAAAAGAGGCAGCAGATGCAGGAACGGCTCTTCTTCTGATAGCCCAGGCCAGGGGGGAACTCCCTGACTCGGCAACAACAGATGATGCAATGAAATGGTGTGCGGATCAGAGCTGGGGTAGGAAACTCAGGAAGCTGGAAGCAGATGATGCCATCAATACAGGACAATTCCATATCGCCCTGTTCAGGAGTTTTGAAATAAAGGGTGGAATGATCTTCGGCCTTTTCAAGACCCCCAGGGCGGCAGCTCAGGAAGCCGGATATCAGGGATATATCTCGGGAACTCCCTACGTCAATCATAAGATGACACCCAACGAGGTACTGGATTCCCTCTCCATGGCACTGGAAGCCAGGGAGGAAGAAAAATGAAGAAAATACTAATTCTTTTATTTATCACCCTCCCCACCCTCCTTTTTGCCTATGAACATATCGGAGGAGCCCGTCTTGACTTGAATATAGAGGCTCCAAACATTTACGGAACCATTGCCGAGGCTAAAACTGAAGACAGATTCAGCCTCTGGTATGAGGGAAGAGTCAACGATCTGATCAATATCAGCGCCGAGGGCGGCGTGGTTTATGAAGCCTATGCCGGAGTGGCGGTCGACTTGAACCAGGAGCTCTCCTATCTGGGTGTGGAGGGAGAATTCTACCCCGATATCCGAGCCCTGAATATCTTTGGATATACAGGAATCTTTGATTACAGGCTGGGGCGCCAGCATTATTCTGATGCCTCGGGAATGATTATTTCTCAGCCCATTGACGCCCTGGATGCGGGAATACGTCTGGGTCCGGGTGTTCTGAATGCTTCTGTGGGTTACAGCGGTCTTGTTCATAAAAAGGCCTCTGATATTGCCATGACAAAGAGTGATTTTGACGGTTCCAGCCGACTCATTGAGGGATTAAGTTATACATATCCCGAGCTTCTCGGTTCTTTTATGAACCTTACAGCCGGAGTAACCGCTCAGCAGGATCTAATCAATGACTCAGATATTGCACTGGGATCTGAGAAGATGGACAGCCTCTACCTCCAGTTGGGAATGGATGGATTCCTCCTCCCCTTTATTATGTATGACAGCAGTTTTATCTATCAGATAGGAACATACGGTGATGCCCGGTCAAACGGATATCTTACAGATTTCCAGCTCTTCCTGGTGCCGGGAGGAAGTAATTTCTACCTCTCATTAAAAGCACTGATGACATCCGGAGAGAGCTGGGAGAACAGATCTGATTATTACGGCCAGAATGCAGCGGGTGATCAGAATCAGTTTATGCCCATATCCACGGCCGGTTCACAGGGCTATGTCCTTGAGCTGGATCTTGGAAATATTACGGCTTTTGAACTCTTAATAAGCCTTTCGAAGAGTAAAAAATTCGCCTTTGAACTGAGCACCACAACCCTTATGCGAACTGTGGACGGTCCAGTATCCTCAACAATGATTATAGACAACGGCGTGAGCGATCTTTTTATAGGTCAGGAGGGTCTGATGGCCTTTAAATTCAGACCTGTATCGGACTTTGGAGCTTCCATTAAACTGGGAGCCCTCTATCCCGGAGAAAGTATCACATTGAATGAATACCTCGAACCCTATCTACCGGTTATACCGAAAATCGGATTTGATCTGTCCTTCAGTTTTTAGGACAAGGAGCCAATTATGAAAAAGTTATTATTTATTTTATTGATACTATCCCTCTCCTCCCCCCTCTGGGCGGATATTAGGGTGGATGAGATTCAGGGGAATGTAGAGATTATGCTCCCCGGAGCGATGAGCTGGAGTAAAACAGAGCAGGGAGCGGAACTTCCGGGAGACTGCAGAATATCTACAGGTTTTAATTCCAGTGCTGTTTTACTGGTAAATGGTGAGACCAGGGTAACCCTTAAGGCTCTGAGCCGGCTGACTGTGGAAGAAGCCGCAAAACAGAGCGACGGTGCCCAGAATACCAGACTTTACCTGGGAAGCGGAAGAATCAGGGCTGATGTTAAAAAATCTCAGGGAAGAATCCATGACTTTAAGGTAAGAACCCCTGTAGCCACTGCGGCTGTAAGGGGAACCAGCTTTGATATGGCCTCGGGAAGACTGGATGTTACAGAAGGTACTGTGACATTTACGGTAGGCTCCTACAGCTTCAGTGTTAAACGGGGACAGAGTTCCAGGGTCAGTGTTGTTAACGGCAGACCCGGACTTCTCAGCCCCACTGTGGCCGTCCTTACAGATCGTCAGGTACAGAGCAGCACCGGAAGCACAGGGAGTGGCGATGGCAGTGATTCCTCGGGTAGAAGCGGTTACGCCTCGATTGAATTGAGATAATGAGGAGACAGAAATGAAAAAAATAATAATTACAATTACAGGCCTCCTCCTGCTACTCAGCAGCTGCGGAAATATGGCTGATCTGAGCGATCAGGGTACGGTCAGCGTAAAACTGACAGAGAGCGGCAGCTCCCGTTATATCGCCGGTGAGGGTGAAACAGTTGATGAGGCTATTCTTGGTTTTGTAGAGCAGGATGTGATGTATAACTTCGAGTTTATTGAAGAGATCACAGACTTTGAGGGAGATCATCTTTTCACGGGAATCCCCGTGGGAGACTACTCCTTTCTGGCCATGCTTTTGAGTGACGGAGATATTATCTCCATGGCCATACAGGCAGTCACAATTGAAGCCGGAAAAAATGATCTTATTATCGATATGGGACCGGGGTTTCACTTTTTGATCAATGATTTAGACTTTGATATGAGTGACCTGGAAGATGACTATTCACTCTCCCTGAGTGGAAATGAGATAACCATTGGGATCCCTGCAGAAGAGCTGGAGAGGGCTCAGATGGAAATTGACATAAAAACCAATGCATCTGCGGCAGAGGTTCTGAACTATGACGGAACTGCCGGGCCATTTACCTGGTCTTATGCTCCCCCTGCCGACGAGCTTAGCTTTAGCACCGGAGAGCTCCGCTTTGACCCCGCAGCAGTACAGGAGATACAGTTGAATCTTACATCTCCCGATGCTTCTGTGAACAGCTATCTTATAGTTTTTAAGGGTCTATAAAACGACTGGAAGCTTTTTTCAAACCAAGATAAAGAGCTTCCAGCTCAGGCCATTATAAGGGAATAGATGTCCTTAATGCTTCAAGAATTATCAAAGATTTTTCTTTTTCCTTACCAGAATAGCAGACAATATCAATTTTCTGCTCACCTATACGAAGACTGATCCCGGCCATAGTTCTGATCCTGGCTTCCTGTAACTCGATTCCAGTCAGATCTGTACGTATAAAAAGATCTATATCACCACCTCTGGCATTGTCATCGCTGCGGGACCCGAACAAGGACACCGTTGATCCTTCTGGAAAATATTTACTTACAACCTCTTTTATGCTCTGTATCTCATATTGCTTCAGTCTCATAAACTAATTATAGGCTATTGAGCATTAAAAGTAGAGAGAAAATGCCCCCAGCCGGGGGCTGTCATATTCCAGTTATCAAGAATAATGGTTGCACCGTCAATCTTGAGGTTTAGCTCGCTCATGGCCAGCCGTTCCTCTTCGGATTCAGAGAGTCCCAGACGTCCAGCAAGGAAGATTCTGAGCCCCAGAGCCCAGAAACGGGTACTGCCGGCCTCGGCAAAACGGAACTCTCCATTCAGGCTGTAACGCCCGTCATCGGCAGGAATCATGGAGATAAGAAGTGAACTGCCCTCGGGAACCACGGGAAGCCCCTCAGGCATGGGGAATACAGCCAGATCGGGGAGATAGAACAAAAGGGCGGCATTACCGCTCTCCCACCACTCCCGGTCTTCAGCACTTAATACAGAATTATCCTCAGGAAATTTCATCAGCGCAGACTGCAGCACATGGAGTCTGGGATCAGCACTGGCAGCCAGGAGAGTATTTTTATAAATGGTGTCGGCAAGAATGCCGTCTGGACCTTTATAGGTCTTCTCTTCATTCTTTGACCATCCTGGAGATTTTTTCAGGGAACGTCTGACAAAAAATGCCGGATATTCCCCCTCCATCATTCCGGAAAACTCCAGGGGCTTACCGAATCTGGCAGAAATAACAGTGTTATGTGTCCGTTCAAGGGCTGGATAGATCTCTGATGAGTCAACGGGCAATATATCTTTTAGAAGCTCATAGGAGAGCTCAGGGTGGACTGAAGGTCTGGCCAGAAGATAGAAATCATCTGTAGACGGCAGGACCGCCAGGGGATCTGAATCCTGGGGAGGCATAACCGGCCTTGTTGTACAGGCAAAAAAAGACAGACTGCAGAGCAGGTATATAAGATAAGTTTTTGTCTGTTTCATAGAATGAATCTCCAAATGGTTCTTTTTAAGAAATACTGAATGACTGTGTGAGATTATATACAATAATACTCTATAAATGATTCTTCAAGACGTATTCTTTTAATAATTTATATTGACTGGTTATCTGATTTTTCCATAAATTATATTGTGCATTACAAAAATATTTACATCCTGTTCTTTTTATCAGTTATTTCAACTTTATCGCTCTATTCTTTCGATCTGTATGAAAGCAAAAAGAATAATATAAATTTGAATCTCATTATCGGCAGCAGCTTCAAGTATGAAGCCGATTCATTCCCGGGGCGAGCCGGTTTTGAACTGACTGAGGCAGAAATAAAAACCAGTGGAACCTATCTGGAGAAGCTGAAATATTCTCTCTCCTTTGATCTCTCAGAGTTGATTGGAGATGATCCGGCCTTGAAAAATGCCTATATCCAATACAATTTTGCAGATCCATTCAGAATCAGGGCAGGTCAATCAAAAATACCCTTTGGACAGGAATATTCCCTTGGCGTGAGTGACAGAGTCTATATAACTCACTCTGAAGGAAGTAAGCTGATTGTTCCTGACCGTTCTGTGGGTACAATCATTTCCGGAAAAAATATATTTAACAGCTTTGGCTATAAGTTAGGTATTCATAATTCTTCGACTTATGAAGAAGAGGAAAATGTATCAGGCCACATCGTATTCAGCGGCAACCTTTTTTATAACAACAAAGGGATAAAAACAGGATATGAACTGCTTTATTCAAGTGATGAAACCTTTTCTCATGGTGCATATCTCCAGTTGAATCTCCCCCTGAAGAAAGATATAAATTTATTTTTTATTGGAGAGTATCTCGAACAGCGCTACTTTAATTACCACTGGAATCACAGCCTCTATACGGCAGTTTCTCTCAGGGTCAATGCCTGGGAACCGTTGATCTACTTTGATTACTTCAATGACAATGTAGGATATGACGGAGTGGAGGATAAGCTGATTCCAGGCCTCGGTTTCAATGTCTATTTTTTAAATGATAAATTAAGACTGCTGTGTGATTTAAGAACAGAATATTTATTTTCCCAACCCGAAGATTATACACACAAAATCCATAACCACAGCCTCACTGTTAAGTTGATACTGGAGATATGATGTCCCTCATACTGATTCTTCTATTCAGCCTTAGCTTTAACAGCTGTTCCTTTATGAATTCACCTGTTCTGCCCTACGAAAATCAGGAAGCCATGGGACTTCCCGTATTCTACATCCATCCCAAACCCATAAGTAAAGATTTTTACTCACCGGCGACTGTGATCTATAAAGGGAAAAGTTATGATGCCGAGGCCAGAATCAGAGGCGGATTCACGGCATACAGCCCGAAAAAGAGCTACACAATCCGTTTTTCTGACAGTGATCTCTTTAATGACCCGGAATTAGGGTCTGAAGGATTTACTGATCGGAAAAAGATTCTGTTAGTAGCCGACTTTGATGACAACTCTCATATCAGAAACCGTCTTGCACAGAAGATCTGGGAAATGATGCAGGATCAGGGAGGGGGTCTTTACTCCAGCCCTGTTATTCAGACCGACAGTTCTGTGGTCTATACCAATGGATCATTTGAAGGACTCTACACGGTAATTGATGCGGTAAACGAACAGTATTTCGATAGATATGCCGACAGCTCTACCACCCCATCCCTGGACTCTGTAGAGATGACATCAGGAGGGAATCTCTACAAGGGAGATACCCGGGAGGCTAATTTCTACATTAAAAATGAACTCTATGATGGATTCAGTAAGAAAATGGGGACTCCCGAAAGCGGAAACCGCGGAGCCTATGACGATTTGACTGATCTTATCCTGTTTGTCAATAACAGCAGTGATGATGAGTTTGCTGATGCCAGTGATGGATTTTCAACAATGGCCAGTGTGGAGAGTTATTACGACTGGTGGTTTTTCAGCTCCTTTATCAGCGCCGGTGATTCCATGAATAAAAATGCCTATCATTATCATAACCCCCATGGACTATGGTATTTCCTCCCCTGGGATTATAACCAGAGTTTCGGACAGAATTATATAACAAAAAGGAAATCCCCTTCCTTCAGTAAATACGCCCAAAGCCAGAATGGTATTTTCAAAAGACTTGTCAATCATCCAGGCTATGAAACAGCACAAAACAGCAGATACAGTGAGATGTTAGACACGGCTCTTGAGCTGGATCAGATTCTCGCTGAGGTCGATACTCTATGGGATGAGGTTCAGGAAGCAGCAGAGGCCGACTGGGATAAGTGGGGCAAAGAATATAGGTCCTATGAGTGGTGGGAGAACAGAGATGATTTTACGACACCCCGGGAAGAAGTGGACTATATAAAGATGTGGATTACTTCCATCCATGGTCAGGCAAAGTCACAGTTCTAAAAAAAACCCGCTAATCTTAAACAGACTACCGGGTTAATATTTCATTTAATAATCAAATCAGGCTTGCGAATCAGGCCTTAACAAGAGCGATATGACAAGGTTCGTCATCACCGCAGCTGCCTTCAGAAGCACCCTCTTTGACTTCCCAGCTCCAGCTTTCACCCAGAGTTTCACTCAAGAGATGATCTTCAAAGGTACTGACCGCCGCTTTCACAGAGTCGGAGCCGTTGATAAAGAGGTTGATTCTATCTGTAACTTCCAGGCCGCTCTCCTTACGAAGATTCTGGATGCTTCTGACGATGTCACGCACCATACCTTCCTGAAGCAGCTCCTCTGTAATCTCGGGGTCCAGGGCGATGGTAAGATCTCCCTCGTTGAGAACCTTGAGATTCTCTTTTTCCGATCTGTTGACCACCACAGATTCTTCGGTGATATCGATGGAATTATGCTCCTTCCCTTCAAAGCCGACACTCAGAGTGGCTCCTTCCAGGAGGGAGATGATCTCGGAAGAGCTGAGTTCGGCTATACGGCCGGCGGCGGTTTTCATATCCTTACCAAGCTGTTTACCCAGGACGCGGAAGTTGGCCTTCACCGAATACTCTACAAGGTCTTCCTCATTTTCCCTGAAGTAGACCTCCTTGACATTCAGCTCTTCGGCAATTATATCTTCCATCTCCCGGAGAATTTTCTTCTCTTCTCCGTTTCTTGTAACGATATGTATGGCCTTCAGGGGCTGACGTGTTTTCAGATTATGCATGGCTCTCAGGGCTCTTCCCATTGAAACAGCCTGCTGGGTCAGATCCATCTTTCTTTCAAGAATCCGATCCCTGTCCTCCTCCCTGGCCACAGGGTAGTCGCAGAGGTGGATACTCTCGGGCATCTCTTCTGTCTTGAGGTTGCGGTAGATCTCTTCGGTGACAAAGGGGATAAAGGGGGAAGCAACCTTCACCAGGGTCATCAGAGCATGCCAGAGGGTACCGTAGGCCTGCATCTTGTCACCGTCATTCTCGGACTTCCAGAAACGGCGGCGGGAGCGGCGGATGTACCAGTTATTCAACAGGTCAATGAAATTCACGATGGGTTCGATGGCCTTCTGAATATCATAGCCATCCAGATAGGTCGTAACTTCCTGCACCAGATGGAGGGTCTCTGAGAGAATCCACTGATCCAGAGGGTTCTCAGGCTTCACAGGGGGCTCTGAGGGAGCGGCATCGTCAATATTGGCATAGGTGACGAAGAAGCTGTAGGAGTTCCACAGGGGGATGATGATGCTCTTGAGAACATCCTTAACACCCTCGTTGGTAAACTTGAGACTCTCGGCCCTGACAACGGCGGAGTTCATCAGAAAGAGACGCAGGGCATCGGCCCCGAATTTATTGATGACCTCCATGGGGTCTGTGAAGTTCCGCAGTGATTTGGACATCTTCTTGCCGTCTTCTGCCAGAACAAGACCGTTGACAACAACATTTTCGAAGGCAGGGCTGTCAAACAGGGACGCTGCCAGAATTGTAAGGGTATAGAACCAGCCCCGGGTCTGATCCAGACCCTCGCAGATAAACTTGGCGGGGAAGTTGGCCTCGAACCACTCCTTGTTCTCAAAGGGGTAATGCACCTGTGCATAGGGCATGGAACCCGATTCAAACCAGCAGTCCAGAACCTCGGGGATTCTTTTCATTGTCCCCTTGCCGCAGGAGCATTCCCATGTAATATCATCCACAAAATGCTTGTGGAGGTCTTCCACGTCTGCTCCGGACTTCTCTTTAAGCTCGGCCTTGCTGCCGATGCATTCACGTGCTTCACAGGCATCACATTCCCAGATGGGGATGGGGTTGCCCCAGTAGCGGTTCCGGCTGATGGCCCAGTCCCGGGCATTCTCCAGCCATTTACCGAAGCGCCCCTTCTTGAGGTGTTCGGGAACCCAGTTGACCTTGTCGTTGGCCCCCAGCATCTTATCCTTCACCTTGCTGATATCCACAAACCAGGAACCCACGGCCTTGTAGATCAGAGGACTGTCGCATCTCCAGCAGTGGGGATAGGAGTGAAGGATCTGATCCCGTTTGACAAGCTTCCCCTCCTCCTTGAGACGGCTCATGATGTCTTTGTCGCAGTCTTTGACAAAGCGTCCCTCATAGTCGGGGACCTCTGATGTAAACTGGCCCTCGTCGTCTACGGGGCAGACAACGTCAATCCCTGTATGCTTGAGGACGGCATAGTCCTCCTCACCGAAACCGCTGGCGGTATGGACAATTCCCGTACCGTCTTCGGTGGTGACATGATCTCCGGTAAAGGTCTTGTAGGCACCCTGCTCTTTCCGATCCGGAAAGTACGGGAAGATGGGCTCATAACTGATCCCTGTAAGATCCCGACCCTTTTTGGTCCAGATAACCTGGTATTCCTCTTCACTCTTGTAGTAGGCGGAAACACGCTCTGCGGCAAGGATATAGAATTCATCCCCGTCCTTGAGCTTCACATAGTCAATGTCTTCCCCCAGGGTCAGAGCCAGGTTGGAGATCAGGGTCCAGGGTGTGGTGGTCCAGGCCAGGAAGTATGTAGACTCTTCATCCTCTAACTTGAATCTTATTGTTATGGCCGGATCATTGACGTCCTTGTAACCTCCCAGGTTCAGCTCATGATTACTCAGAGGAGTGGAACAGCGGGGACAGGTGGGGAGGATGTAATGGCCCTTATAGACGAGCCCCTTGTCCCAGAGGGACTTGAAGACCCACCAGATGGATTCCATATAATCGGCGTCCATTGTCTTGTAGTCGTTATCAAAATCGACCCAGCGGCCCATACGGGTGATCACCTGACGCCACTCCCCCGTATAGCGGAGAACGATGGAACGGCAGGCTTCGTTGAACTCGGTGACACCGAATTTTTCAATCTCCGTCTTACCGGAGATGCCCAGTTCCTTCTCCATTTCGTATTCCACGGGCAGACCGTGACAATCCCAGCCGAATCGTCGCTCGACTCTCTTGCCCTTCATGGTCTGGTAGCGGGGAATAATATCCTTGAGAGTTCCCGGTACGAAGTGACCGAAGTGAGGAAGACCTGTGGCAAAGGGAGGACCGTCGTAAAAGACATAGTCCTCGGCACCTTCACGCACGGATATGGATTTCTCAAAAATAGTATTCTCTTCCCAGAATTTCTGTATTTTCTCTTCCATCTTCGGGAAGTCAACTCTGGGATCTACGGGGGTATACAAAACTTTTCTCCTGTTTATTACCTCATCCCAAAGCCATCATAAAAGGGCCCGGAACAGGTACGAATTCATGGAGTGTATTTTACTGTAGTTGGGGGATAATAAGCAAGGGCGGTACTGCCTTTCGCTAGTCCGGGGTTTCCGGATCACAATCACGCCGCCGGTCGTCCGGGGCATATTTATGCTGTCTATCGCAGATAAGGTCTAAGGGTTTAGGGGAGTAAGGGATCACTGACATCCTTAGCATTTTCATATATCGAGTCAGGATCTATATCCAAACAATTATACGGATCAAAATTACCACTCAAATCCCATGCTAATGTATTATTCAGAACTGTACACTTTTCAGTAAAAGTTACAACATCGGCTATCTTTTTAAAGACACCTTTATTCAACAACGGTTTTGCATCAAACTGTTTTATCATACCATCTGAAAAATAAACAATAACGGAAAAATCTTCATTAGGAATCACTTGTACGACTTCATGCATAATAAATTCTCCTACTTTAAAGGTTCTATCCTGTGGATTTCTCCATGGTTCATTGCTAAATCCCAATTTTCCAGTAATTCATCCTTATGCAACTCACACCAGGCTAAAACCACAATCTGGGGACAAAGCTGATCCTGCCGTGTTATACTTCAGTCATGGAAAGAGGGGAGATTCTCAGCAGTATAAGCAGTTATTTTGAATCCCGCGAGGAGATCCACACCGTTATTGTCTATGGATCGGTAGCTGATGGAAGTTCAGGACGGGACAGTGATGTAGATATTGCACTGGCCTCATTCACAGCTCTGGATTACAAGATCTTAGTTCAAATGAATGCAGATCTACAGATAAGACTCCACAGAAATATTGACCTTATAGACCTGGATAAGGCGAAAGGTCTTATCCATTACAAGATAATAAGTAAAGGGGTTCGTCTGAAGTATTCAAGCAGAGAACTGACCGGACATATGATCCGGGCCCTGGATTTTAAAACGGACTTTCTACCCCAGTTACAGGCCATGCAGATTAAAAGGATAGAAAAAACAGCCTATGGAACCTGAAATACTTATAGCCAAGTTGGAATCCCTGAGCCGCTGTATCCTCAGAATCGAAAGTAAATGCCCCGAGAATAGTCAAAGTCTCAAAGAAGATCTCGATTTACAGGACATTATCGTTATAAATCTGGAAAGGGCCGTACAGCAATGTGTTGATACGGGCCTCCATATCTTGAGCGATTATAACGGTTCACCCATAAACAGTATGGCAGATGTGTTCCAATCCCTGGCAGGAAACAAGATCATCAGCGAAAAATTGGCAGGGAATCTTATTGCCGCCGTCGGTTTCCGTAACATTGCCGTCCACGAATACAGATCCATTGACTGGAATATCGTGTGGACCATAATAAATGACAATCTCAGTGATTTCAGGGACTTTCAGAAAGCCCTTCTTCATTTGATCCATTGATTAATAATGGATGATAGACGTCCTGCGAAATACAGAGGCAGGGATTGAAGTGAAAATGTCAGAGTTTCCCTATACTGACTCTTATTCTGCACCTGTACCTCCAGCATCTGAAAAGAGGGTTTGTTCATATCAAAGCGTATTGCCCTATTCTCCCCCTTATGAGACATAAACTGATGAAGTGATTTCAGGGTTCCGCTTTTTCCTGCTTTTACTTCAATAGGAATCAGCTTTCCTTCATGAGGAATGACATAATCGACCTCAGCATTATTGCTTTTTCCTTCCCGCAGCCAATAATGCAGCTCATGATGATAATACAATAACAATTCCTGACCAATAAACTGCTCTGCAATACTTCCTTCATTAATCAAAGTCCGTTCATCCATCTTGCGAAGTATATCCCAGTTGAGGCCGGTCAAATGATTCATTAATCCGATATCCAGAAAGAGGATTTTAAATACTCTCTCATTGCGACCTGCCCTCAGAGGAATTCCCGAACAATCAGAATGATAAACAAGGGAACAGAGTTTCGCCTTTGACAAAAGATCTAGAACCCTTCGAACTTCTGCGGCCTTATCATCAGGACTGAGATGAACATATTTTATTTTCTTCCCCACTTGAAGAGGAATTCTATTTAAAATTTGCTGTAAACGGATCAGATCTGATTTTCTGGCGTATTTAGCAAAATCATCCTGATAGGTATCAATCAAGGATCTATGAACATCAGAAACGGTATAGGGATCTTCCTGAAAAGCCAGAACTGCTTCAGGCATGCCCCCACAATACAAATAATCTCTCTGATATTTTAATAAAGCCTGATGCCTGGAATCAGCCATAAGATCCCCTGGCTCATGTTCCTTATAGAAACCATGCAGTTCTTCATCCTGGTGTAACAGAAACTCATCGAAACTCATCGGCCCCAGATGATAATAAGTAATTCGTCCTACAGGCATGGAAAAGGAATGATCTGACAGAGTAAACTCTAATAATGACCCAGCCGCAATAACCGCTAACTCTGGTTTTTCTTCATAAAAATAACGGAGAGCCTGCAATGCATAGGGAGTCGATTGAATCTCATCCAGAAATAGCAGAGCATTCTCATCTGATGAAATGGAGCCGCATATACCCTCAATTTCCAGTAAAATGCTCTCAAGGTTCATTGTTTTGAAAACTTTATCAAGTGAAAGATATTTTTCCAGATTCAATTCATAAAGTTTAAGATTGTGTTCTTTGGCAAATAACCTGACAAGTGTTGATTTCCCCACCTGCCTGGCACCTCTCAGGATCATTGGTTTTCTTCTGGGAGAATCAAACCAGGCATTCAAATCCTTCAGTGCATTTCGATACATGATAAAACACCCCCTTGTTTTGTCTTAGTTACTAATATTTTAAGGGGTTATTTTGTCATAATCAAGATATTATCAGCAACTAAACCTGTTTATTTAGGGATAATCATTGACTGGCTTCGAACTATTTCCTGGCAATCCGAATATCAAGGGAAGAATCATTACTGAATATCTCTTCTATGTCACTATGAACCTTACGAACTTCCATACGGTTGCGGAGGCTCTGGGTATAGCGGACTTTAATCTTATCCTTACTGGTTCTGATCTCCATCAACATTGTATCGCCACCCAGAGATTCTCTCAGTTTTTGAATTGTATCATCATAGAAATTTATCTTTTTAAAGCTGATATTGATTTCATAGTTAAAACTGGAAGGAAGGGACATACCGAATTTTATCTTACTTAAAAAAATCATCATAAATCCAACAAAGAATGTCAGAATCAGGGCATGAAGAAAAAAGGCCAGACCACAGGAGATCCCCACAACAATACCAAGGAATATAAAGGACATGTCTATGGGGTTGCTGACGGCCGTTCTGAAGCGCACTATGGAGACAGCACCGATAAGACCAAAGGCGACCACCATATTTGAGGCGATCATCATCATGGCCCCGGCCATAATCACACCGATATAGATGATGGAATGCATAATGATATGACTATCAATCTTATCTGCATTGAGCCACTTATAGATAATGGCCAGTATAAGATTCAATATAAAGGCATAACCTAATCGGATCAATGAGGTGAGAATAGTAAAATCCTGGGCCTGAGCAGGATTATTTATTATATCTAGAATTTCGTTCATTTATTCTCCGTTAAATAATTCATCTTGATGCATCATCCGGATCAGTGAAGAAATCCGCCCAGTAAGGGTCACTCAGTATATCGCTTGTTCTTGTATTAAAAAAGACCTCAATACTTTGCTTTTCTGCTTCAAATGCGTCAGATGTCAGATAAAAGAAGGGTTCCACATCAACAGCAGCTCCTAAAAGAGAATACAAACTCTCAGAATACCCTTCCAGTTGATCAATTATATTGTTATCTCCCGCCTGAAGAAAGTATCTATTAAATAGATCCCTGTAGATGTCCTGAAACTCCTCGGATTCGAGCATACGGGTGGTTAGAATATTGTTCCCACCCACAGGGGTGTATTGATAATAGTGATCGTTATCCCAGGGGAGAATACGGTATTTATCTCCTGCATATACATAGAAGTTGGTTTCATAGGTATCGGCCATGCCGAAATAATCACGAATAACCATATAGGCAGCCAGATCTTCAAGATCAACATTAGCTTCAGCCCAGTCTACCCAGTCTTCTGTGGACATATGAGCCGCATTGACAAGATAACGGTTCAGGGATGAGAAATTATCATCATGGGGATATTTTTTCTCAGACATAGACTCTGCTGGAACATCCCTGCCCAGATCAAAGGCCCTGATTTTATAAAGTTCACCCTTTTCTCCGAAATAATCATCCACAGATTCATCGTATAGGGGGAGCTGGTTGTAATATCCCAGATATTCATCGTTCATGAAGAGGCTTATGGGTGAGAGTTCAAGGTAAGGCAGGCCTGCCAGGGAGTAGGCATACATGATAAGTGAGTAGGAGATCCAGGGAGCTCCTCCCGCATCCAGTGCAATTTTTATCTCTTCACCATTGACCTCTCTGCGCAGGGTAAAAGACTTCTTGGGGAGCATCCTTGAGGTAAAGCCTCGTATCCGCATCTCTCCCCTGCCCTCTCCCTCATTACTCTCATAGCGGCAGTGGGCATATATGTCCAGTGAAACCGAATCCTGAAGAGTATTAAATTGATCATCAGAGAGGTAAAGTCTGAACTCAGAGAGTCCGGTATCAGGGTTATGGGAATCCAGGATTCCCACAAACTCACCGCAGCCGCCGAGAAGCGACCCGATTAAAAGGGTTAAGAAGAGGATTATAATCTTATCTGGAAGCTTATGCCCCATACAATCTCCAGGCCTGTCTGTAGAAATGATTCACCCCCATCACTATTAGTCAGAATCTGGGTTCCCCCCTCCATATGGAGGTAGAAGGTCTTATCCCAGGCCAGTTGCGACCCTGCCCGCAGCTCCATATTCCAGGATTCTGTCTGCTTAAGATCATACAAAAGATAAGCGGCATTTACACCGGGGGTCCATACAAAATCATCATAATGGAACGGCAATCCCAGCAGGAGGTCTGCTCCCAGAAACCAGCTTGCCTCCCCCTCTCCGGGGATATGTGTAATCCCCACAGGGTCAACAAGATTACTCCCCAGGGTGAGATCCGCCATATAGATGACAGTATCCGTCTCGCTGAGGTCGGCAATGACCGCCTGAAAAATATAATTATTGTCCTGAGCATAGGTAGATTCACTACCGATCCAGCCATTATGCACCCAGTAGGGATAATAGGCCGCCGAGAATCCCAGCCAGCTGTCTTCCCCTCTGTAGGGATAATAAAAGCCGGCATCAGCCTGTACTTCCCTCCCGGCGGGCTGAAAGAAAACATGACCATAGGCCGAGAGGGGAAAGGTGTCCTCTTTGTAGTTTTTATAGATTTTAAGACCCACTGTTTTGGAAGAATACCAGCCCATAAGATCCATATGGCGCCTGATAAGAGTATCTTTATGAAACGGAATATTTGTCTTTGAAAATTGATCCTCTAAAAGAATCTCATTTTCAAACATTCCAAGCTGAAGATGCATCCGCTTAGGACTGTAGCGAGTCCAGATCTCTTCGGCGTCGATTTTATCAAAACCGGCTTCGATCTGAAGACCTATTTCCCAGGAGTCTGTAAGCTCAAAACGTCCATCCAGCTCAACTCCCAGATTAAAATAGTCAGTATAGGCAATATCATCATCTGTATCAAAAAAGAATTTGGTAGAAAGATCCAGCTTATCATACCATTGATCCTTTGCAGGGAGTCCTGCAGCCACAAAAGTAAACAGCATCAGCAGAATAATGGCTTTACAGTGTTTACTCATTGATTTCTCCCATCAGTTTCATCTTAAGCATACCACCGGAATCCTGGGCAATATAGAAAAACCCTTCAGAATCGATGGCCAGTCCCTCCTGGTTCTCACCGGGAAGAAAACAATGCCATTGCAATTCTCCCATCAGATCAAGACAGTAAAGCCGATCGTCCCTGTCACTTACAATATAAATGGAAGATGCTGTAATCAGGAGGGCTGACTGATCACTAATACCTGTTTTAATTTTATGACCATCCAGGAACTGAAGGGCTCCCTCTTTCTTCTTGACCTGATTTACCAGAACTAGTCTCCCGTCATTATCCAAACTGAGCCCTTCAAAGGGACCCCAAAGTTTTTCCGGGAGGGGAGAATCGGCAAGAATACTAAATTCATCGGCATCAAGCCGGAGGAGTCTGTTCAGCCCCTCATCCAGTACATAGAGCTCTTCACTCTCAGGGTGGATGGTCACCCCTTCAAAGTCCCTAGATCCAAGCCATTTCAGATTCAAGATCTCTCCATCCAGAGAGATCTCGGCAACATGACCTTCATCTCCCACCATGAACAGACTGTCTCTGCTCTCTGAGTACGTAAGACCTGAGGGTTCACGAAATCCATGTAGGGGATATTCTTCGATGACTTCAAGTTCATATTTTTGATCATCCCCAGGACAGAATATGGAAAATGAAAAAAACAGGAACAACATTGATAATAGAATTCTCATATAAAGATCATCTCCAGAAGCTCAGTCAACATTCTCTTCTGCTCCTTCAAAACATGAGCATAACGTCCTGGACCTCTAGCCGCGTAATCATTTCGTATACTGTCATTTTCAAGCATAAGAATACGGCTCTGGATTTCACTCTCCGAATAGGGATTGCTGTAAAGAGCAGCATCGCCACAAACCTCTGTAACCGCAGAAAAAGCAGTGCTCAGTACGGGAGTTCCATACTTCATGGCCTGCAATGGAGGATAGCCGAAGCCTTCATTTAAAGAGGGATACAAGAGCCCCCGGGCTTCTTTGAAAAGGACCTCCAGAACTTCGGACTCCACGTAGTCCAGAAAGAGAAAACTTTCTTTATTCCTCAGCCTTTTATAAACAGAATGAAACCCGCCGGTTAAAACCAGTTTCCTGTCTTTCATGCGCCCCTGGCTGATAAGTTTATCAAAAGCCAATGCCAGGCGCAGATTGTTCTTCAGCCAGCGCCCGCTCCCCAGACCCAGATAATAGACACCAGAACGTAGACCCAGGGTATCCAGAGTCCCCGCAGAGGCCGCCTCGACTGCTTCAGGAGCTACCGGATTAAAAAGAGGAGAAAAACAGACCTGCAGATCCTCTTCCTTCATAAAAGGGAAAAATGAAAGGATGGAATATTTACTATGGCCTGAGACCGTAACCACCCGGCTATTGGGGAGGGTGAGCAATCTCTCCACCTTGCTACGGGCAATTTTTTTATAAGATGCCGGAAAAAGACGGATAAACCAGGCCTTGAGAACCCTCTTCCAGGCCCTGCTTGCCAGATAGAAAGGCATTTCATAGTGATCAGAGGGCATTTCAAGGGATCGTATGCCGTGAATGGTGAATATGAGCCGGGTTTCCCCATCCTGATTACCATTGAAGCGACCATAGGGTAATCCTGTAAAAAAAGTATCGTATCCCCTATAGGCCTGTGCAAAGCTTCTGCCCGCAAGATCTACAAGCTTGATCCCGTAATCATCACAGAGCGATTTTACATGCTCATCCAGTGGCTTCTTGCTGTCATACAAGGCATCGCATTGATATCCGGCCAGAAGGGCTGCCTCAAAGACCGCCTTGGAATACTCCCCTCCCCCGTGATACACGGAGCCATGGAGCGGCTGGGTAGCAACTAGATCATAAAGAACTTTCATTGGACCGCCTCTTTTACAGTTTTAAATATCTCAAGATAAGCCTTAAAAATTATCTCTGGAGCATAGGAGTCAAGGTAGGTCTGATGTCCGGCTTCTGCCATCTGCTGCAGATGCAAAGGATTATCAAAAAGGCGATTTAGAACCTTCTGCCAGTCTGAATTATCCACAAGTATCCCGTTTTCTCCGCTCTTAATCATATCTTTCTGAAAGCCGAAATCCGTAGCCATAACGGGAAGCCCCAATTTCATGTACTTAATCAGTTTAAAGGCACTTTTCCCCCGGCTCCATTCATCCAGTGTCAGGGGCATAATTCCCAAAGAACTCTTTTGAATCCAAAGGCTTTCATTATCTGTGGACCAGGGAATATTCCTGATTTGAGAGGATGAACCGTCAATGCTGTATTCACCGTCTGAGATAACGCAGAGTTCAGCCCTGTCATGCCCTTTTAGAAAGGATGTAATCTGATCTTTAATTTCATCCAGATAAAAAAAGTTTGCCCTGGTACCGGTCCAGACAATCCTGAAAATCTCATCATCCTTTACAACTCCCGTAGTTTCTGAATCGGAAGGTGATGTGGGAACAATATCTATACGGGGATTTATAGGACGAAGATCGAAAGCCAGGGCTTCATTGGCACAAATAATTTTGTCATACAAAGGGATGGCGGAGAGGAGGAAGACTCTTTTGTATACCTTCTTTAAGAAGTTTACATAAGGATTTCCCTTGTGGGGGTGAGTCCGCCAGATGGCATCGTCCACATCAAGAAAAAGAGAGCCGGACCTTGATTTTAATTGTTTTAACTCAGCAAAAGCTAAAAGCTTTTTCTGAACAAGAATGGTTGAACCTTTTTCCATGCTTTCGAACTGTATTCTCCGCTCTGATCTACTCGGGGCACATTCAAGCACTCGAACATCCCATCCAGCAGCCTTGAAATCATCTATATAGTTGAGCCAGCGCAGACGGGTGCTGGGGGTGACACGATTACCATTAACATATAGATAAAAGATCTGATTTCTCATTTTATATCCTATTCCACCTTGTTCATTGCCTGGAAGCTGGGAACCCCTGGATAATTCCAAAAAACTTCATCAGCACATCATACTTCAGTAAGATATTCAGGGTAAACCCGATCAACCACTGTAGTAATTGATCGGAAATAGTTCCATAGAACACAGATTGAAGATATAATTGCTTTAATTTGATAATATGTTGTAAGTTAGTATAAATATAAATGATTTTTAAAGGACACCATGTGAATTTGTTGAATTGTTTTATCCATTCATACGGTAAATATAAAAAATATATCAAATATATAATTTTCGGAGTTCTGACAACAGTATTGAGCCTCATCAGCTTCTATATTCTTTTAAAAATGAATGTCGAATATAAGCTGGCCAATATCATCTCTTTTATAATTGCTGTTCTCTTTGCATATGTTACCAATAAAATTTATGTTTTCGAAAAAAAATCTGAATCATTTAAAGAACTAGCCTGGGAAGCCTTTCACTTTTTTCTGGCCAGGGTAGGCAGCTTTATCTTTGATTTTTTTACTTTAATTATTTGTATTGATGTATTTAGCTTTGATAAAATGATCAGCAAAATAATTATAACTGTAATTGTGATTATTCTTAATTATATAATCAGTGAGTTTTTCATTTTTCGAAAAAAGCACTTCGAAAAGCCTGAAAATTGATTAAAGGAGATTTCTAATATTGAAAAAACTATCAATCCTGGTGCCTGCCTATAACGAAGAGGAATCGATTCCTCTTTTCTGCAGAGAAACTCTTAATATTTTGGATGCTGCCGATAACTATGTATCATCAATATTATTTATAAATGATGGAAGTAACGATAATACAGAGAAAGTATTAAAAGAACAAAGGGTGAAGGATAAAAGGATTTCATACCTTTCCTTGTCCAGAAACTATGGAAAAGAGATTGCCATGATTGCCGGGTTTGATCAGATAGATGCAGATGCTCTGATAATTATGGATTGTGACCTCCAGCATCCACCAAAGTACATTCCAGAAATGCTTCGGTATTTTGAAGAGGGATATGATGATGTGTATGCCAAAAGGATCAACAGAAAAGGGGAAGGGTTTATAAAGAGAACGGCTTCCAACTACTTTTACAGGATTCTTAAGAAAACTACACGGGTTGAGATTCTACCAAATGTGGGGGATTTTCGCCTCTTGAGCAGAAGAATGTTTAATGCCCTCCGTCTCTACCGGGAAAAGGAAAGATACACCAAAGGTTTTTACTCCCTGGCGGGATACAAGAAGAAAGAGATTCTCTTTGAACCCGAGGATCGGGTAGCAGGCAATACCAAGTGGAACTACGCGGGTCTGTTTGAACTGGCTATAGACGGAATAACCTCTTTTACCACTCTCCCTTTAAGAATATCGACTATGATTGGGATCATTGCAGCCATCTTCAGCTTTGTTTATTTCATTTTTATTTTTACAAAGACCATAATCTTCGGTATTGATGTTCCAGGTTATGCCTCCACCATGGTAACCATACTTTTCCTTAGTTCAGTTCAGCTCATATCGATTGGAATCCTGGGAGAGTATATAGGACGAATCTTCAAAGAGACCAAGTCCAGACCCTTGTATTTGATAGATGAAATAAATGGAGAAAAAGTGGAACTGAAAGATGATTACAGTGAAAATCTCAATCCACATAAGATATTAAAGGATTCTGAATAAATGGAATTAAAACAACGATTGACGGTCAGTAAAGAGACCCGGTCTGTAGCTCTTTTCATATTTATAATGCTGATTTTTTCCAGGTTCATGTTTTTTTTCACACATGAAATATGGACCCTCCTCCTTGAGTCGGAAGTGATGCCAGGCGGCGGTATTTCAAATGTGACAAAGGAGTCATTTATCTCAGCACTTATGAGATGGGATGCCTCCTGGTATATTCGGATTATTGATAAAGGTTATGATCTGGTCCCCTGGAATCACTACAAGGGAGATGCAGCCAATTGGGCTTTTTTTCCATTGTATCCATGGAGTGTGAGTGTTTTTAAGACGATGAGCGGTCTCTCCACTATTAAATCGGGATTTCTTATGTCTAATATTCTTTTCTTCATCAGCCAGATTTATGTCTACAAATACCTTGTTCTCACACGAAACAAAGAAATAGCTCTTACTGCTGTCATTTTATTTATCATGGGACCTTACAATTTTTATTTCTCCACCCTGTACACAGAATCGTTGTTTGTTATGCTTCTGGTAATGAGCTTCTATTATATGAAGAAAGAAAACTGGTATGCCTGTGCCCTCAGTACGGCTTTTTTATCTGCCACCAGAGGAACGGGAGTTCTGTTCTTCATTCCTTTGTTAATAAATATCCTTTTGAAGGAATTTAAAAGCACAAAGAATATTTTCGTGGTCATCAAAAACATCATTATGAACCATAAAAAATTATTTGTTCTGATCTGTGCCCCCGCCGGATTGTTTATGTATATGACCTTTCTATATTTTCATATGGGAGATCCCTTTGGGTTCTTTCATGTGGAAATTGCCTGGAACAGAAGCAACGCAAATCCTGTTATCATTTTAATTGAAAAGATAAAAGAGGGGGGTATCCCCAAATTGTATCTGGGAGCCTGGGGGATACTTGGAATTGTCCTGTCGGTCTACCTGATGGTGACCAAACGGATTGAGGAAGGTGTATTTGCCCTACTCTGTATGGTGATACCTATGATGTCTAACCTGCAGGCCCTACCCCGTTATTTTATAGGGACCGCTGTAACAGTTTTTGCTCTGGTCGAATGGATACATAAATTACCAGAGCTTTACCGCCGGGGTTTTATGATTCTTTATTGTACTCTGAATCCGATTCTCCTTATTCTCTGGTTTGCCCAGCATTATATCGTTACCTGATGAGGTTCAAAATGAAAATTAAACTAATTCCCTTTCTGACATATGCATTTTCACTCTTTCTGGTCATCTGGTATCTGACGGCCCTGTATTGGGTGGCACATCCTAAAGTAAGTGATATGTACCGCTTTTATTATATAGAGCAGATGATGTATGACTGGCCGGGAGAAAAGGGCCTTCAAATACCCCTGAATCAAAAACTCTACTTTGGAACCACCCGGGAAAAAGGTGAGCAGATTTATCATCGTGACAAACACTGGTCGAAAGCAAAGGAAGAGTTTGCAGTCAGTTCGGCATCACGGGCCGGAATCTATTTCAAATTGAATGAAGAAGATGTGGCTACCCCTTTTATTCTCAGCTTTCATGGGGCATCAGAAAAAAACGCCTCCAAAATGCAGATTTACTTAAATGGAAAGCCCCAGGAGACAGTTCATCTTGATACTGATATTGCTACCCATTCGATTGCATTGAGCAATGATTTTTATGAAGACCCGAATAAAACGAATCATCTTGAATTTCAACTGGATGAGGAACAAATGCTTGTTATGGACTGGTTACAAATGGATAATGTACGAGATGTTGAATAAAAGGATATGTATTCACGCCGATGACCTGGGTGCTTCAGAAAATATAAACCGAACCATCAAGGAAGGTATCGACCAGGGGATTATCAACAAGGTCAGCCTTATGATGAATGGCTCAGCCCTTGAGGAGGCGGTTTCAATTGTCAAAGAATCCTCCATTAATTCAGCCTTACATCTAAACTTTTCAGAAGGGAGGCCCCTCTCCTCCCCCCAGGATGTTCCCCTTCTGATAAACAGTGAGGGGCAGTTCAAAGTCGGATATGCATCGTTCTGGTTCAGTCTCAGCTACAATCAAATGTTTAAATCACAGGTCCTCACTGAGATAAAATCACAGGTTAAAAGATATCAGGAGTTCTTCCCGGGTAAAATAAAGCTGGACAGCCATCAGCATTTTCATATGATCCCCCCCTTGATGAAGCTCTTACTGGATGCCCATAAGGATGCCCCCCTCTGGGACAGCATCAGGACGACAAGAGAGCCATTTTTCTTTTTGAAAAACCATCCCGGCTCCACAGTTAAAAACATTTTCTCAGCTAATATCATAAAATGGCTGCTTTTACGATTCTTTGATTCTATTGTTCACTCCAGAGTAAAAAAATATGGTATCGAAACTAATGATTTATTCTGTGGTGTTTTGTATTCAGGAAATATGAAAGGGGATTTATACGGTTCAATGGCAAAGAAACTGAATAGAAATAACACCCTCGAAACAGCAGAGCTGCTCTTTCATCCAGGACAGGCCAGTGAAGATGAAGAAAGCCTCTGGTCCGGTCAAAAACAATTCTATGACTTCTATATTTCTGAGAATCGACAAGAAGAGGGTAAAGAGCTACTCAGTCTGCTGGAAAAGAACAGGTTGTTCATTTGAATAAAAAGAAACTATTCAGCGATTATCTTTTTAACTTACTGCGGATGATGATGAACATAGGAATCCCCATCATAACCCTGCCCTTTGTTCTACGTAGGATAGGTGCCGAAAACTATGGTGCGTTTTCTTACACCAATTCAATTATCACTTACTTTACAATGGCCGCGGTTATGGGAATTCCAGACTACGGGGCAAGAAGTATCGCTAAGTTGAACAAGAAGAATGATATTATTCAAACCTCATCAGAGATATTTACCATACAGATGGCATCGGTAAGTCTTTCTCTCTTCATCTTTTACACTGTTTTCTATCCTTTAGCGGCAGAAGAGTATAAGAAAACATTTCTGGTTTTATCTATCATAATTATTTCTAATTTAATGAATATCGAATGGTTTTATATCGGTACACAAAGATTCAAATTTATGTCTCTCAGGGCTACTATCTTTAAAGTGGGGAATGCTCTTGCCATGATTTTGCTTATAAAACCAGGGGATCAAGCTGAAAAGTATGCTCTTATTATAGCACTGACAAGTCTAGGAAATGGGCTGGTAAATCTAACAGGCTTTATTCCTTTTCTCCGTTTTAAAGAGCTGAAACTCAGAAAGCATATTAAACCCATATTAATTCTATTCGGTTTAAGTATTACTTCAATCATCAATGGAAATATAGATAAAACCCTGACTGGTTATCTTGCAGGCCCTTTGTATGTAGGCTATTATGCTGTCGGTTTCAGACTGACACGTATCGTTCAGCAGATCTTTACATCCTTAAACCATATTATTTTCCCCAGAATCACTTCATACCTGGCTCAAAATGATGAAAAACAAACTGAAAAATTAATTCGTTTCAATATGGATTACATACTCCTCTTATCATCTCCTATCCTCCTTGGCCTCAGTCTTTATGCAGAGAGAATTATTATTTTACTCTTTGAAAAGGAACTACAACCAGCTACCGGGTCATTTATCATCCTGACAGGAACAGTGCCTGTGATTGCCATTTTGAATGTGATTAGAAGACATATACTCCTACCCCGGGATAAAGAGAAGGTTCTGATAGTCCTTTCTCTTGTAACAACTGCTGTCAACGTAGTAGGCAATGTAGCTTTTGTACCTCAATATAAACATATTGCTGCGGCAGCGGTCACTCTTGCGGCGGAAGGGATGGGTATGTTTTACGGACTTTACTATATCCGGAAAAAATTCAACATTCACTTATTTCATCCAGGGCAATTAAAGTACCTATTTAGTACATTGATCCTGTTTTTACCTTACTACTTGGGTTATCTACTCAGCCCGTATGTAGCAAATCTAATTCTGCTCCTCCTGCAAATTTCACTCAGCATAGTTCTCTATTTCGCAACCTTGTATCTGATAAAAGATGATTTCTTTTACCATTATACCAAGAGATTCGGTAGTAACTTACTTAAAAGAGGATAAGTAGAGCTCTCTTTGTTTTTCAAATGAATAGTCATGTATATTAATATAAAGTCTTCGTTTATTTAATTCTTCCCTTGTAATTGAACCATCCAGAATTTTATTAAAAAAAGATAGAATATCAGATTCCGGATAATAGAATGCAATGTCTTTGTAGGTTAAATCCATTGCAAAGGAGTCAGAACTGACAGGAAGGATGGGAACAGATTTTAAAATAGTAGATGTCCCAGTGATCTTTGTTTTATTGTAGTCCGATCCATAGGTCATACCCGGATGTATTAGATAAGCTATTAAGTCGGCACTGAGAATTTGCCTGTTCAACTCTTCAAAGGGAAGGTAGAAAGTAGAGTATTCGAGCATGGGTATTATTTCCCCAGGGATTGTTTTTTCTACTTCCTTGCTCATTCTACCAACAAGTCTTATTTTTAGACGAGTATGGCAATCCCCTCTATCCTCAATAATTGTTCCCAGAGATTTCCAGAGAGAATTGTAATCTCGACGCTCCTGGGAAACAGAACCTACAATGGCTATTGTGATTGGTCCTGACATATCTTCTATCTGATAATCAGAATTAAAATCAACCAAGTCTTTTAACAAGGGGATAAACCAGAAAAGTTTATTACTTTCTCTGTCAAAAAGATTCTTGTCCAGACAATAATTATAAACCTCATCTGAAAGAACGAATATTCTTTTAAAATGAGTGAGGTACGGAAGCAAGTTACCAGTGAATTTATCAACATTGTGAATAATTCCAAATAGTTCAGCTCTTTTTTTAAGGATACGACTAAAATAGAGATCCCTCTTTGAAAGAGTATTAAATATTATGTAGTCTGCTTTTCTAAAGAGTAATGAAAACAAGGCAAGATAGCGAAAAAGTCTGGTACACTGAGGACTTCCCGAAAACCCTTTAAATACAGGAATAAGCGAGAATCTTATAGATTTATTTTTTTTAAATATACTAAACGTGTCAGCCTGGGCAATGTCCCTCGTTGTCACAACTGTTACATCATAATGATTTATCAGGAAATCTAATTGTGGGCGAATAACTTCTATATGAATAGAAGATGGTTGGAATATAATCACACGCTTATTTATCACTAATATCTCCTTGATTGCTTTAATTTTTTCAGTCATTATTATAAAATTTAATACAAGATTTAGTAACATATATGGATGCAAATAATTATCTTCAATATATCAATATGATCCAGGAGTCTCTATGGAAAATCAATTCAAAAAAATCTCTGTAATCATTGTAACGTATCAAAGTGGTGAAATATTAGTTGATTGTCTAAATTCTGTACAGCGATTTTTCCCTAATGATGAAATAATTGTTGTGGATAATCATCCTGAGGATGTTGATATAAAAGAGTATAAGACTCTTTTTCCGAATGTATACTTTATAAGCAACCCGGAAAATAGCGGCTTCGGGGGTGGGAATAACTTTGGAGCGGATCAATCACAGGGGGATATTCTTTTCTTCCTGAACCCTGACACGGTGATTGAAGAGTTTGACAGAGCCGCCGTCTTAAAACAGTTTGAGAAATCGGAGGATTCCATAACTGGATTCCCCCTTTTTTATCCTGACGGGAGCTTCTGTAAGCCTTTGAAATACATCCCTGAAATTGACTTCATCCTCCCCAAAAAACTCTATGGGAGTTTATACAAAAGAATATTTTCAAAGGATCAAAGAATATCCCGAAGACTCTATATTTCGGGTGCTGCTTTTATGATTAAAAAAAAGCTGTTCAATGAAGCTGATCAATTCGATCAAAGATATTTTCTATTTTTCGAAGAGAATGACCTTCGGAGCTCATTGATTTTGAAGAAAAAGTATAATCCCACTGTACTGAGCAAGGGTTTTAAAATCATTCACCATGAAGGTAAAAGCTATAATAAGAATGGTATCAGCTGGTATGCCGATTCACTGAGACTCTATGCAAGGAAATTTGGGAAGAAGTATTTAATTCCCTACAAGAGATTCTGTGTTTCACTTTCCCTCTTTATCGGTAATTTAAGGGGAAAAGACGGGGACAGTAAAAGGATTCTCCTTAAGGAACTGAAAAGAGATTAGGCCCTTTTCTGAATCTTATCCATGACTATTAAGCTCAAAGAGAGGGGGAGTATTGCAATAAATGCTACTTTATTCTTTCCTTTCTCGATCCTCTGCATCATCTCTGAAAGGCTGATACCGATGTGCCAGGAGTAACGGGTATAGGAGATAAAAGTTAAAAATTTAAATTTTACTGAAGGGATGCGGGGAAAATATTTATTAATACGCATCTCCGCATAGTACTGCCGCCCTTTCAGGAAGCGAAGTTTCTTTGTTCTTTTGGAAAGGGGAACTTTACCATCTTCATCTCTGTAATAGATCCTTACAATTTCATTGAAACAGTAAAGTTTATATTTCTCGGCCATATCAAAGTAGGTTGCCGAATGGATAACATGACGGTCAACACCCTCATAATAGGGAAATTCCCTGAGCACCGCCGTCCGGTACATCTCAAGCTTATCTCCGACGATCTTATATTTGAATGTGGTCTCATAAAAGTCGGCAATAAGAGGATCACTGGGGAATTTGTTCCCCACAAGCTCACCATGCTGATCTTTACATAGCCCCACAAGGGCTGAAAGTCCCAGTCTTGTCTCTTTATCAATTGAATCCCAATGCTTCATATAGATAGCAAGAGCATCGGGCATGAGCTCGTCATCCGCATCTATACTGATAAAGAGTTCGTATGAGGCTTCACGCACACCCCTGTTCATGGCGGCCATCTTGCCTTTATTTTCAGACTGCCGGAAATATCTGATAGGAAAATCATTCTTATCCTGAAGCCAGCTTTCCACCACTTCCCGGGTATTATCGGTGGAACAGTCATCGACTATGACCCATTCAAAGTTTTTGTAACTCTGTGCCTCCAGGCTTGTATAAACACGGTGTAGATATTCGCCATAGTTGTAGGCGGCGGTAAATACGGTGATAGAATCGGACATGGTTCCTCCGGATCAGAATGAATAAGAGAGGCCAGTCTCAAAATGGAAATGAAATAGATTTTCCTGCCAGGCCCAATTCTCATTGTTAGTATATAGAAGAGTAGCCTTTCCGTACAGATTCCAGTTTCCCAGAAAATAGAGAGCATCTATGCTTATATCATTATCTATAAACTGACCGAATGTTGATTTGTTGTAGTCCGGGTCGTTGATTATTACATTATAGAAGTAGTCACTGTCATAGCAGATACGGGTATATTCAAGACCAACCATCCCCTTATTGTGATAGTAGGAAAAGTTAATCCACTGGCTGTTTGAGCCGGGTCCAATCCATGCCCCGGGGATCTGTCCGTCATGACTGTAGCCTTGGGTCCACCCTGCAAATCCATGGCGATACCAGGGGCCTGCAGAACGTACTTTTGTGGTACGAGTCTGAGCCAGATTGGCATGTTCGAAGGAGAGGGTCAGTTTCTGTCCAGGATTCCATGTTTTAAGAATCTGAGAGAGACCCAGCACCTGTGCCGAAGTGTGTTCAGGGGAGGTAATGGGATGGGAATAGTCGTTATTGGCCCACTCTCCATAAACAGTGAACCCGACTTTTGGAAAAATCCAATTAAAATCCAGAGAGATCATGCCGTCTTCATCATCATCTGCTCCGGGTTTATTGCTGCTGAAAACAGGTACGGCGGCCACAAGATCCAGAGCATTCCAATACTGCAGGGGTTTGTAATACTGATGGGTGGCTCCCAGAGTCAAACCTGGAACAAAAGAGGGACTATAGCCAATGGTCATTCCAGAAAACCAGGCAGTGTCATTATCGGGATTATCATCATAATAATCAGACTCTTCTAAAAATCCCCAAAAGAAGCGGGTTTCAAAGGTTCCAAGCTTCCAGATCTCCTGAGGACGATAGGTTCCCATATCAAAATGGGGAAAGCCTCCTGCATTGTCACTCAGAAGGATGTTGTTCTCACGGCCGCTGCCAATGACGACTTCTTCGTTTGAGAAACCAAAGGTCAGATAGTCTTCCCAGTAAAGGCGGAGATCACTCTGCCCCCAGTTAAAATCATAGAGGAAGTCATCCCCCTGGCGCTGAAGACGGTCATAACCCCTGCCGTCCCACCAGTCACCCCAGCCGGAACTTTCGCTTGTCGAGACAATATCATAGTCTGCATTCTGAGCCCACCAGACTTCAGGATAGAGACGGATAGAAAACCAGTCGTTCATCCAGTCCATTCCAAAGGCCGTGACATTGTTAAAACCTTTCCCCTGCCAGAGGGCTCCATCGTTGTGTCCATAGGCTCTATAGCTATTGTAGGAAAAGAATGTTTCGGGGTCCATAATTCTCAGTGTACCCAGTTTTGTTTCTACCAGGGGGGAGGTAAAACTTCTGTCTCCCCAGGAAAAATCAGTACGACCAGCATCGGTACTGAAACTATGAAACATAAGAGAGGTCCCTTCCTGCTCACCCGATAGTTCACTGTAGAAGAGGTAATCAGAATAGATGCCGCGAAAGTTCATATCGGCGGATATCAAGAATATTGGTAGAATAATTAGTATAAGAATCAATGCCGGACGTTTCATGACGCCTCCAATAATATTAATTGTATTAACGTCCTTTATAGTTCTTTTCCATCCATTTAAGATATTCACCACTTGTTATATTCTCGATCCACTTCCTGTTATCCAGATACCAGCGCACCGTCTTCTGCAAGCCCTCTTCAAAATCCAGGGACTGTTTCCAGCCCAATTCATTCTTAAGCTTGTCACAATTGATGGCATATCTCTGGTCATGACCGGGGCGGTCTTTCACATAGGAGATCAATCCCTTTAATGAAGAAGCATCCAGCCCGGCCTCATCGGCCACAACATCACAGAGGGTATGAACAAGCTTGATATTCTCCCACTCGTTCTCCCCGCCGATGTTATAGGTTTCACCCAGCCTTCCGCCCTGCATGACGGCCCAGACGGCGGAGTTATGGTCTTCCACATAGAGCCAGTCCCGGATGTTCTTTCCATCTCCATACACAGGCAGAGCCTTCCCCTGAAGCATATTCTCAATCATCACGGGTATAAGCTTCTCAGGGAACTGATAGGGTCCGTAGTTATTGGAACAGTTGGTCATGGTGATAGGCATTCCATAGGTATGGTAATAGGCCATCACCAGATGATCCGAGGAGGCTTTAGAGGCTGAATAAGGACTGCGGGGATCATAGGGAGTATCCTCAAAGAAATACCCTGTGTCTCCCAGAGATCCATAAACCTCATCTGTAGACACATGGTGGAATAATTTCCCATCATAGGAACCATCCCAGGCCTTCCGGGCTACATCCAGGAGGGTAAAGGTTCCGTTTACATTGGTCGTAATAAAGGCCTCAGGCCCCTCAATGGAGCGGTCCACATGACTCTCGGCGGCTAAGTGACAGACACTGTCTATATCATATTCTTTAAATAAAGAATCCACAAATTCTCTATCACATATATCACCCTGTTTAAAGACATAACGGGAGGGAAACTGAGAAGCCACATCGTCCAATGAAGAGGCATTGCCCGCATATGTAAGTTTATCCAGATTGATAATCCGCCCGGTAAAATCAGACTTTGTCAGTAATACCCTGATAAGATTACTACCGATAAACCCGGCACCCCCGGTGACGAGTATATTTTTAAATGATCTAGATGATGTCATCTGCTTTAATTCCTTTTAAAAAAGAGTTTAATGAATCCTGCCACATGGGAACATTATAATCCAATACAGTCCGTACCTTATCTTTAGACATAAGGGAATAGGCTGGACGTTTTGCGGGGCTTGGAAACTCTTCAGAGCTACAGGGAACAAGAGAACATTCACCCTCGATAAGTCCCAATTCTTTCCCCAGAGTATAAATCTCGGAGGCAAAACCGAACCAGCTGCACTCCCCTTCTCCCGAGAGATGATAAGTTCCGTAGTCAGCAGATCCACTACCTACAATCAACTTGATCAGTCCTGTGAGATCCCGGGTCCAGGTGGGAGAACCGACCTGATCATCCACAACCTTCAAAGTTTCAAGCTTATTCATAAGCTTTATCATGGTATAAACAAAGTTGGGTCCATACTGGCCATAAAGCCAGGCCGTCCGGATGATAAAATACCTGGTACAGAGAGAACGGATCAGCTCTTCACCCGCCAGTTTACTGGCCCCATATACAGCAACGGGTCCAGTAGGAGTTTCTTCATTCAAAGGAACTGAACTGGAACCGTCAAATACATAGTCTGTTGATATATGAAGAAGGGGAACATCCAAGTCAGCAGCGAGTCTTGCTATATTCCCTACCCCATCCCGGTTAATGGCATAGGCGGCCTTTACATCTTCTTCGGCCTTATCCACCGCCGTATAGGCCGAGCAGTTGATAATAAAGGATATATCTTTGTCAACAACAAAGGCCTTCAAAGCATCAGCTTCGAGAATAGAGACTTCTCTATCTGTTCCGATACAATCCAAACCAGAAAGTTTTTTTTCAAGATCCTGCCCCAGCATCCCTTTATTCCCGATAAGCCAGATCATAATGAAAGATCCTTTAAATAGGGCAGAATTGCATCCTTATCAGAGACAAGAGGAACCTGACCTGTTTGCAAGGGCCACTTCACAGCCAGATCAGGATCATCCCACTTCACTCCTCCGTCAGAGGAAGGAGCATATTCTTCGGTACATTTATAAAGGAAGTGAGTGTTATCAGAGAGTGTTAAAAATCCATGACCAAAACCGGGGGGGATATAGAACATGGTTCCATTCTCCCCTGTCAATTCAACCCCCACATGCTGTCCAAAGGTAGGTGAACCGGGAATCAAATCCACAGCCACATCCCACACAGCACCAGCAAGAACACGAAGAAGCTTACCCTGGGCATGGGGAGCACTCTGAAAATGAACCCCCCGCAACACTCCCTTAGAAGATAAAGAATGATTATCCTGACAAAAGGATTCTGTAATCCCTGCAGCTACAAAATCACTCTGCTTATAGGTTTCCATAAAGAAACCACGATCATCCCCAAATTTCCGGGGCTGTATAATTATAACTCCTGGAATAGAAGTTTCTTTAAAATCAAATGGCATAAACTACTTATCCTCTCTTTCCAGAATATCAATTAGATACTGACCATAACTAGACTTTTTTAAAGAATCAGCCAATTTTGAAAACTGCTCCCTATCAATAAAGCCCTTACTGTAGGCGATCTCTTCGATACAGGCAATCTTAAGTCCCTGACGGGCCTCTACAATCTGAACATACTGAGAGGCTTCCATCAAAGACTGATGAGTCCCCGTATCCAGCCAGGCATAACCCCGCCCCATTAGCTCAACCTTCAACTCACCCCGTTTCAAATACTCTTTATTCACATCGGTGATTTCGAGCTCTCCCCGGGGGGAAGGTGCAAGATTAGCGGCAATATCCACAACCTGGTTATCATAAAAGTAGAGACCCACAACGGCATAATTTGACTTAGGTTGAGAGGGTTTTTCTTCCAAAGACAAAACTGTCCCGTCAGAAGCAAACTCAGCCACTCCATACCTTTCAGGATCATTCACATAATAACCGAATACGGTTGCCCCTTTCTTCAAGGTGGCTGCCTCTGTAACAAGCTTGGCAAAATCATGCCCATAAAACAGGTTATCACCCAACACCAGAGCCACTGAATCAGAACCAATAAAGTCCTTTCCAATGATAAAGGCCTCAGCCAAACCATTAGGAGCATCCTGCACTGCATAAGTCAGAGAAATCCCCAAATCAGAACCATCTCCCAACAACTCCTCAAAACGAGGTGTATCAGCAGGAGTAGAGATAATAAGAATATCCTTTATCCCAGCCAACATCAGAGTGGATAGAGGATAATAGATCATGGGTTTATCAAAAATTGGTAGCAATTGCTTACAAATTGATTTAGTTGCAGGGTAGAGACGAGTTCCGGATCCTCCGGCTAAGATTATTGCTTTCATAAATTCTCCAATTATGATCGGGAGACTTGCATCCCCTTATTTGAAATCCTCATCTGAACAAAACGTGCTCTAGAATTCAGAGGATTATCTTCCAATCTCTTTTTTATTATTTGAGCTGCTTCTGGATCTTTAGCAACAATATATAAATAACCACCACCTCCGGCACCAGGAAGTTTATACCCGATAGAAAGATCATCTATCATTGCTATGATTTTTTCAATTTCAGGATTTGTAGTATCTGCATCCAATCGATTATTCAGATTCCAGGAACGAGCCACTTTCTTACCGAATAACTCAAAATCACCCAATTGAATAGCTTCCCAGGTATCCAGAGTATGCTGTTTCATCTCTTTCAAAACCATCATGCGATCTCGTTCATTCAAAAACATACCTTCTACAATTTCAGCCAGTAAGTTTTTAGCAACTCTGGTGATACCTGTATAATATAGAAGCATAGAGGATTGATACTCAGGTTCAGTAAAAAGCCTATCGGGTAACCAGCGAATCTTTGGAATCTGGTTCCATCCCTTCTCAGTCTGAAGTAGTTTAATTCCGGGAATAACACCACCATACTGATCCTGCCAGCCTCCTCCAGTAGTTAACAACTGCTCCAAGGCCAGGGTCCTGCTGCAAATTTCAAAATGATCCCAGTCAAGAGAACAGAAATCAGAAAGAGCTCCTAATATGGTAGAAGCCAGAATAGAGCTGGTACCCATACCAGAGCCTTTGGGTATGGCTGCCAATAATGAAATTTCAATACCACAGCCTAGTTGATTTAGCTGAGTGATTAAGTCGGGATAAGAATCTGAGCAGAAATCAGGATGAAAGCCAGCAAGGCACAAAGCGGCCTTAGGTATTGCAAAGGGAGAACCTACCTGGGTGAAATCCTTCAACTCTTCAAAGCTTGTTACAACTTCTCTTACTCCAAGATCTATAGAACTGAGTACTATCTTTTTTTTAGAAGATGGTCTGATAAAAGCCTGAAGAGGTGGCTGTCCATTAAGCTCAAGAGAGACATTGACAACATTACCACCACAAAGGACACTGTAGGGAGGAGTATCTGTCCATCCACCGGCAAGGTCAATTCTGACAGGACTACGTGACCACACAATCTGATCATCAAAAACATTCTTAATAGGAGTTGGTTTGGAATTAATAAGATTTATTAACAGACTATTCTGCAAAACCTCAAAAGCTGATTCAGAATAATGTTTATAATCCAACCCCTTATACCTATTAACCCTGGAAGCAAACATCTGAGTGTGAGTTTTTTGGATAGGGTTATTAAGATTCAGTACTCTTTCCGGAATTTCTAGAGAAGATTCTGCAAACTCATGGGCAGCATGATCCAGATCTATCTGAAAGAAAACACTGTTTTCACTATTTTCAGCCAACTGAAGCCAATTTATGTCCCGAAACTGTTTTCTCTGCTGTTCTAATCTTTCAAAATTCACTGAACAAGAAATATCAGTAGCTGACATTCTATAAGACTTAATCCAAAGGTCTCTAGCATTATATTCTTTGGGATTTAGCATCCATTTAATAACATTTTCCATATCAGAGAAGTCAGACAATACGGGAAACAATGCAGCATCCTGAATATCATCTTCAGGTTCCAGCGAACAATCAGTCATTGAAAGATTTCTATCCTCCATCCAGTTCAGGAATGGTTTACTCATCCATTTTGTACTTTTAGATCCTAGCTTTCCTCTGAATGCATCACTTATCCCATAAGGGCGTATTGCATAAGCATCAGTACCGATGGGAGATATATCCAGAGAGATTCCCGCAGGAAGTGTAAGATTCCAGCTATTCTTCGGAATCCCTGTAAGAAGCTGATTACCCTCGATAGACCACTTTTCAGAAACATTGGAATTCTCAATCCATAAGTTTCCATGATTCTCATTTATAGAAATCTGAACATCAGAATTCTGGATAAAGATAGCTGGATGAGGCTTAATATTCTTTGACCAGATCTCTTTCTGGTCTGTCACTTTGTTCTGAATAGACAAGGAAGAAGAGATTATCTCAGGGCTGGTTCCTAAATGATAAAATGCTCCATTAGGTATTTGTTTAATGGCTACAGATAATGAGGAAATATCATCATCAACAGTAAAAGGATTTTCACCCAATGCCAAGCCAAAATTACCATACATATCATAATAATCAGGAATACCATTTTGAAATGTATTTGTAGTATCTAGCCAACCGGATTTTTTCATTAATATATTGAGTGCTCTGTCGCTAAGTAACCAGATTCCTATATCGATAAAAAAAAGATTATCCCTAGCCAGATCACGAAGAGTATCAATACTCGGTTTCTGAAGCATATACTTCAATGATTCAGGGGTATTTCTCTCAGTAACAAAGACACCATGACGGGATGCAAGAGAGGGATCAACGGACAATCCGAAACAAATAACATCTGAATCAGGAAGATCAGGTATTAACTCATCCGTACTTATATACGCATCACCACTGGCAATCAAAGTATGACATTTATCAGCAGATGCATCGAGGATTCTATCCAGAAGAGGTTTTTGAAGATCCAATAGCGTTTGATTTAACCTCTGCCCTCTCTCCCATCTAAAGACAGGCATAGGCAGGAGTAATTTCCCCATTGAGGCATATGCCGGTAAACGACGACTTTGCCCCCCACCATGAATCAAAATTCTTTTCTCTGTACTAATCCACTGAGAAAAACTTAATTCAGAAGAAGACTTTTTCCATGCATCATACAATAGCCAGGCAGTTCCACCACCGGAACCAACCTTGCCACCATTTGGATCAGAGGTACAGAACCATTGATCCTTATCTAAAGAAGCCAATTGATGAAAATGATCAGAAGTAGATTCTGGTAATGATACTAGATATTTCATTTATGCCTTGTTTTCCAAGTACCAGTTATAGGCTTTTTGGATACCTTGTTTAAGAGATGTACTGGCTGTCCATCCTAATTCTTCCAAGACTGAAACATCAAGAAGCTTACGGGGTGTACCATTCGGTTTTAAAGTATCCCATTCGACATTCCCATTAAATCCTACTATATCGGCAATCATTTCAGAGAGCTCTTTTATAGAACAGTCTTTACCTGTTCCTATATTCACAAACTCACCAATTTCATCAGCATCCTTATTTTCCATAAGAAAAACAACAGCTTCGGCTAAATCATCTGCATATAGAAACTCACGCAATGGACTGCCGTCACCCCATAATTGAACAGTACTATTATTGATTTTAGCTTCATGAAATTTACGGATCATTGCGGGTAGTACATGAGATGAATTCAAATCATAATTATCTGATTCACCAAAAAGGTTAGTAGGCATCACAGAGAGATAATTTGTACCATATTGCTCATTGTAATAACGACACATTTTGATGGCACTAATTTTGGCAATTGCATAAGCATCATTTGTTTCTTCAAGAGCACCTGTCAATAATGAAACTTCTCTTAAAGGCTGTTCAGCTAATTTCGGGTAAATGCAGCTTGAACCAAGATTCATCAGCTTTTTAACATTGTTCTTCCAGGAAGAATGAATAACATTCTGAGCTATCATTGCATTCTGGTAATAAAATTCCGCCTTATGAGTAGAATTAGCCATTATTCCACCGACCCTGGCAGCAGATAAAAATACATAATCAATCTTATTCTCAGAAAAAAAGTCTTCTACTTCCTCCTGCCTGATTAAATCGAGCTCACTATGAGTACGGGTAATAATATTTGAATAACCTTCCTTTACTAACAAACGTATAATTGCCGAACCAACCATTCCCCGATGACCCGCAACATATATACAATCTGATTTATTCATAATAATTCTGAACCTCGTATCCACCCTCTTTAAGATGAAGTTCCTTTTCAGCATCTTTTAAGTCAGACTGAACCATCATGGAGACCAATTCTTGAAGAGTTATTTCCGGTACCCATCCCAACTTTTCTTTTGCCTTAGTAGGATCTCCAATTAAAAGTTCTACTTCAGCAGGTCTAAAATATCTAGGATCGACTTCAACAAGAGCTTTACCTGTAGCCACATCTATACCTTTCTCATTTATTCCTTCACCCTGCCATTCCAATTCAATACCAAGCTCAATAAATGAGTAATTGACAAAATCGCGAACTGTTCTTTTCACACCAGTAGCAACAACATAATCATCAGGAGTATCCTGCTGCATCATCATCCACATCATCCGTACATAATCCCCGGCAAATCCCCAATCCCTCTCGGCATTCATATTACCCAGATACAATTTATCCTGTAATCCGGTTTTTATCCGAGCTGCAGCTCTAGTTATTTTGCGAGTTACGAATGTTTCACCTCGACGGGGGCTTTCGTGATTGAATAGGATTCCATTACTTGCATGCATTCCATAAGACTCTCTGTAGTTAACAACAATCCAGTAGGCATACATTTTTGCTGCAGCATATGGGCTTCTCGGATAAAATGGAGTCTTCTCTGTTTGAGGTATTTCCTGCACCTTTCCATAAAGTTCACTTGTAGAAGCTTGATAAAAGCGGACTTTTTTCTCCATGCCAAGAATTCTGATTGCTTCTAGAAGACGTAGTGTACCAAGTCCATCAGTATCAGCAGTATATTCAGGGACTTCAAAGCTGACTTGAACGTGGCTTTGAGCACCTAGGTTGTAAAGTTCATCGGGCTTTACTTCCTGTATAATACGAACCAGATTACTGGAATCAGTCAGATCACCATAATGTAAAAAAAAGTTAACATTTTTTTCATGAGTATCTTTATAGAGATGATCAACTCTAGCTGTATTAAATGAAGAAGCTCTTCTTTTTATACCATGAACTTCATAACCTTTTGCTAATAAAAACTCAGCCAAGTAAGAACCATCCTGACCGGAGACTCCTGTAATTAGTGCTTTTTTCAATTTCCTATCCATTTATTAGATCTTTCAATATACCCTTAGGCTCAGGGAGGTTCTTAAATCTGTGTTGAAAATTCAAATTAGGTTTAACCACTGATAGAGCAGTAAATAGTATTAATAAAAAATATTTTCTTAAACTATTATTATGATGGAACCAGCATTCAAGATCACCCTTATAGTCAGCAATAATAGTATCGTGTATTTTATTATAATCCATTCCTGATCGTTCCATGATTTCTTCTTCATCACGAAATATTAATGATCCTATACCAGTTAGTCCTGGCTTTAATTCTGAGATATACTTTCTTTGAGCCTCAGAATAATTATGATATTGTTCAATAGTTAAAGGTCTAGGACCAACAATACTCATATTGCCAATCCAAATATTAAAAAGTTGAGGAAGTTCATTTATCTTAGTTTTCCTTAAAAACTTACCAATAGGTAAAACACGACTATCATGCTTCTTTGTTACTGCCCCACCAGACATATTAACACTATCTTTTAACATTGTAGCAAATTTAATAATATTAAAAGATTTTTCTAATCTTCCCATTCTCTTCTGCAAATAAAAGATTTCATGTTCACCAGTTAACTTTAATAAAACCATTACAATTAAAAAAAGTGGAAATAAGATAACGATTGCCACTGTTGAAAAAAGAATATCAAAAAAACGTATCATAATTACATCCTACCATCTAAATATTTCCCTGTTTCTTTGTGTCCAAAATCTGGTATCATAAAATAAAACAATTCTAAAAGTTCTTTCTTATTCCATCCGCTATCTTTCAAATCACTTATTTTCTTTAGGAAAAATGAAAGCTTTTCTTCATTATAATCTGGATTGTTTTTAATCACTCCTAAAGCTATAAATTGATTCATATCGAGAGTTTCTTTCTCTGTGAAGAACTCCTCAAAGTCCTTTTCACCAGTCGTATCGCTTTTAAAAAAATAACATGGCCACTTGTTTTCTGCAGAAAGTTTACTTACTAATTCTCTTGCTTCATTTTCACTATCACATAGATAGGGGTCAAATCCTCTTTCACTCAAATACCTCTCTGCAATTGAAGAGAAAGTAATAAGGTTTAATTCTTGACTAAGTTTAGGAAAGAATATATCCCGATTCTCTCCTAGTATAGTTGAAAAAAGACATAACTGTCCGGCTTCTTCAGGAAGAACAAAATATCGCCTCACATCATTAGGAGCTGATAAGGGTTGCTTCTTTAAAATTCTTTGATTAAAACCATATAGTAAACTACCATCTGAGAAAGCAACATTAGCAAAACGAGCTGTCGAAATATCTATTTCTATACTTTTTTGCATCAGGAACATTTCCATGATTCGTTTTGAAGCACCCATCATATTTACTGGATTGGCTGCTTTATCAGTTGAAACACAAAAATACTTTTTTACACCATGTTTAATTGATAAATCTATTGTCTTTATAGTATTCAATACATTAACATCAATCATTCGCATTAATGTGTATGGATCTTTTTCACTTCTGACATGTTTTAACGCAGATAAATTAAGCACATAATCATAAGGTCCTTCATTTTCAAATAATAACTCGAATTCCCTACTGCCACAATCTAAAGCAAATGTTTTAAAATCACCATCAATATAACCATAAGAAGAACGAATATCACGGACTAACTCTACCAGATTATTTTCAGAAATATCAACAACATGCAATCGCTTTGGATTACGTTGAAATATCTCTTTTGCTACAGCTTGTCCAATTGAACCTGCACCACCAATTACCAAAAAAGAAGATTCGGAAACTCTTTTGTTTAATGTAACAATGTTCTTTTTAATATCTTTCTCTAGTAACTGATTTTCACGATTCAAAATAGATAATAAATTCATATTTATCTCCTTCAATTTTTCTTAAAGAACTCAATAAAATCATTTTCACTTTCATGTAATTGTCTTAAATCTATACGTTTTAAAGATTCTGTATTTTCAACATAGAAGTCCATGTATAGACGTTTATATTTATCTAAGAAAACAATTTTTAAAAGACTCTCAATAATATGAGGTATTGCAAAATTAATATTACTCTTATTTCTAGCCCTACTTAAATAATGAATAATATCGCTTGTTGAAACAGGTCTTATATCAGAAGGAATTAAAATACCCTCAATTTGATTTTTTAAAACTTGTCTAACTATTTCAGAAAGATTATAAATTGAAATAATTGATCTCCTATTTTCAACTCCTCGAAATGGTAATATTGGACATCTATTAACTAATTTTAATAACAACAATATATTAGCTTTAGGATTTGGTCCATAAACTAATGGAACTCTCAAAATGGTAACTTTGAAAGTAGTATCTTGTAGACTTAATATCTTACCTTCTGCATTCTTTTTGCTTTTCCCATAGGAATCAGTGGGAAAACACTCAGTATCTTCTTTAATAAAAAGATCTCCGTCACCATAAACTTTCAAAGAACTAAAGTAAATAAAGTGATTTATCCCATTTCTTTTTGCAATAAGAGCTAAATGAAAACTCTGATCTTCATTAATACGCTTATACTCACTATAAGGTGTACTTTTTTTTTGATGAGCAAGTCCTGATAAGTGAACAACTGAATCGTAATTTTTTAAATTTATTTTTTCAAGATTTGTTTCACTTAAACTTATCCCGTCAACTTCTATATTATTTTTTTTAAGATAATCAAATAGGTATCTACCAATAAAACCATTATACCCTGTTATTAGTGCTTTCATTTTTTTGCCTTATTATTTTAATAAATTTATAAATTAAATAAACAAGCAAATTAAAGGGCTGTTTGTTCTCAATAAAACTATTTCGTACCTCTTTAGTTATTGTAAAAGTACTTTTTATCCCACGATTAGAAACCCCACCATCACTCATTATCACAAAATACTGATCAATAAACTTCGAATTTATTCCATGAATGTCCAAAAAACGAAACATTAAATCTACATCTGCAGCAATTTTATAATCTGTTCTATAAAATCCATATTTATCATACATTTCTTTTTTGCAATAAAATGTGGGGTGTGCTGGAGTCCAGCTACGTTGAAATAATCCTGAATAAAAATCCTTAGAAATCCAATTACGACTGATACTCCCATTTATATTTTTGAAAATT
Source organism: Oceanispirochaeta sp. M1 (assembly GCF_003346715.1). Lineage (NCBI taxonomy): Bacteria > Pseudomonadati > Spirochaetota > Spirochaetia > Spirochaetales > Spirochaetaceae > Oceanispirochaeta > Oceanispirochaeta sp. M1. The sequence continues at coordinate 3,642 of NZ_QQPQ01000034.1, read as the reverse complement.
AGATTACCATAGCAACAATCGATATCGTTATTCTTAAATTGATCTACTATATTTGAAATTATGTTTTCACTATAGAATATATCATCAGAATTTAAAAAACCTATTACATCTCCAGTTGAAATCCTTAAACCTTTATTCATTGCGTCGTATATACCATTATCAATTTCACTTATAATTATATCTATATTTTCCTTATATTTATCAATTATATTCATAGTATTATCACTTGAACAACCATCTATTAGTATATATTCAAAGTTATCATAATTTTGACTAAGAACACTTTTAATACAATGTTCTATTGTATTTTCATTATTATATACGACAGTAACTATTGATACTTTCATCTTTTTATAAATTCCCCTCTATCTCATTATAAATAGAAATCATTTTTTCTGAAACAATTTTGTTGCTAAAATTGAGCTCAATATGAGATCTTCCGCATTCACCAATATGACAAAGTTTTGTCTTACTCATATTATAAAACCACAAAATTCCCTCAGCAAGAGAATCAGGTTCAAATGGAGTTGCTAAAAAACCATTTTTTTTATGAATAATAATGTCCTTTAAACCCGAATGATCAAACCCAACAACTGGAGTCTCGCAGCTTAAACTTTCTGCTGCAACTTGCCCAAAAGATTCTACTCTTGATGGTACAACAGTTATTGATGATAATGAATAAATTTCAGCAAGTTCAGATTCTGAAGATATATGCCCCACTTCGATAACATCGATACCAAAAATAGTGCTCTTTTTTTTAACTTTACCGCCAAATGTAATTATCTTTAACATAGAAATATCATCTAAATATATAGATATTTTTTCAATTGCACTTATAAGCAAGTCAAAACCTTTAATATTGCTTATACTTCCTTTCACAGCACCAAACGTGATAATAAAATTATTCTTTAAAATTCCATAATACGGATAATCTAGATCTTTCTGTTTCTTAAAAATTGATGTATCTATGGGGTTTGGTACAATCCTGATATCTCGATTCTTTAATAGATTGCTTTGTTGTGCACGATCTTTCATCCAACTAGATGGAACAGTAAAAATAACACCAGATAATAATTTATAATTCTGTTTTTTTATATTCCAAATAAAACGATTTATATCAATACCCTTTACATTTTTATTAACGAAACTATACCCTTCAATAACACGTTTAAATGTCTCATCATCTAAAGCTAAATGTTCGGCTCCACAATAAAACCACTCATCATGAAGTGTAATTACTGATTTGTTTGATAAAAGATAAAAATCCTTTATTCGTAAACTTTCATTATTGATCCAATGAATATGAAGCAATGATGCCTCACTAACTTGCCTTTTGATAAAAGAACTACCAAAAATATTTAAAGAATGTTTTGTAATATTTTTTGTTTTTTGAAATTTACAAATTAAATATGAAGTTATCCATCCTATAAGATGAATATACTTCTCAATATATTTATTATCTTTTGCTGAATAAAGCGAATTATTTTCGATAGTTATAAATTCTCTTTCTACTCCAGATTTATCTAATGCATTATACATGCGAAGCGCGGCTTTACCAGCTCCACCTCGTTTTATAGTATATCCAATAAATGTGATTTTCAAAATTAGTCCTTTTACAAGAGATAAATACAATTAGTAAAAATTTGAATACTGATAATATATTGAAATTAATAAAACACAAGTCATACAGGAGTCATTAAAATATATTATTGATATGAATTTATTTGATCAAGATCTTTGTCCAAAATAGATATTTTTCTTATTCCTTCAACAAGACTATGATATTTCTCCTCATCTACATTTACTATAGTTTCTTTAATCAAAGAAATATCATAAGGATCAACAATGTAGCCATTTTTGCAATGTTGTATAAGATCTGAAGATCCACAATATTTGGAAATAATTACTGGAAGTCCATAATAAAGTGATTCTTCTACAACTAGTCCCCAAGTTTCACAAATGCTAGGTAAAATAAGTATGTCATACTTCAAAAAATATTTTTGAAGATCCTTATTATCTATAGAATCAATGAATTTAATGTTTGTATTTGCCATTTCCTTTAAAATATCTTTTTGTGGACCATCTCCAATAATTGTAAATTCATAATTTGCTAGAGAATTAAATATTTCGATCATTATCTTTAAATTCTTAACATAAGTGAGTCTACCCAAATACAAATATTTTTTATTATATATTTTCTCGTGAAATATAATATCTGGCTTGTTAATTATTCCAACACCTTTCGTTATTCTCACATCTCCTTGATAATTTAATTTCTTTAATAAATCATGATGCATTGAACCTGATGCAAAAACAGTACTAATTCGTAACAAAAAATATTTTTTTAAAAGACCTTTTAAGCCAGTAATATGACTTTCATATACTGTTGATTCTAAAGCCAAACAATTCTTATGCTTAGAAAAAAATAAAATAATAAACCAGAACTCTAACAAATCCCATCCTGAAACAATTATTTTATTAAATTTAGTATTTTTTAAAACTTTATATATTCTAAATATACTATTCAATATACATCTGCTCTGAAAATGTCCTTTATTAATTACTTTATAGTCAAAGTTTAAACTATTTAAATCAATAAAATCATCAGATCTTTTTTCTATTGTACTATCAGAAATAAAAATCACAAAAATTTTAAGTTCTTTTGCTAACTCTCTATAAAGATTAACTTTATAGAAGCATGGCAAATGAGTTACAAATACATAATCATACATTTAAATTTCCTTATTATTGATGAATAAATTTTAATTTACTGACAAGACATAGATAGTAGAAAAACTGTGAATAATATAGAGAATTGTAAGTTACTAAATCCTGCTATTTTCAATTTTATTTTTTTCAATATTTATAGAACCCAGCATTAAAGCATATAAAATAATAAAATTACCGCTTCTATATCCTGTACCAACCATAAGAAAAATTCCCATAGTAAATAATACTTTAAAATTTTTTATTATGGATAATGTCAAAAAAATATAAAGAAATAATCCAACCAAACCTAATTCAAAAACTATATCTACAAAAATATTATGAGTTGTAGAAGCACTTTCAGATAAATTAAAAGTAGTAGTTGCGTCCACTAAAGATGATATTCCATTTCCAAAGAAAATAGTGAAAATATTCTCTGAAAATAATACCAATGCTTTAATAGGTGCAACAGTACGATATTCACCAAACTTACCATTTGCAATTCTATTGTAAAATAAATCTATTATTATTTTAAACTCATTTACAGTAAAATATGATAAAAAAAGGAATATACTTATTACAATTAAAGATTTAATGACAGTTTTCTTATTCATATTGACTATCTCAATGAGAAAGATTGTAACAAGAGCTGACATGGATAGAGATAAAAAAAGTGAAAAAACAAACAAAATTGTAAATTTAGGATTTACTAATACATATCTTGAAATATAATATGAAAGACAAATAAAATATGAAAAAGAGGCAGGTTCATCAAAGATAGATGTAAGTCGTATCATAGAACCAATATCAATATTATCCTTATATCCTGCAATATAACTACGACTATCAATAGTTATAAATCCAAAAAACTGTAGAATACCGATAAAGCAAATAAAAATACTTAATATAAGGATAATTTTAAAATTTTCTCTTAAC
>NZ_QQPQ01000033.1 GCF_003346715.1 Oceanispirochaeta sp. M1 | reverse complement strand
TAAAACTTGGTGACACAGGGGCAAACTAAGGTGCTGTTTATAGATTTAACATAAGAATATTCAGGAAAGGATTGTGGACCAAAAAAAGAGCTGCTGCAATTTTACTTTTGCAACAGCCCCTTTTTTTATGCCCTTCTTCTGAAGCAGGCGGGTTATGAATACCGGCCTGAACCAGGGTCCCTGGTACTGTCCCCCCTCCCTTTTCTTTAAGAGTCATTCTTGAAATAAGGTCATCTACTCTGTTTTCAAAGGGTGATTTTTGGTTTTTATAATCAGGATTACTCATATGCTTTGTCATATATTTATTGTATGAATATAGTATGGCATGATTCTAATGACATAGCATAGAAAGGAAATAATATGAATTTAGATAAACTTAAAACTGCCGAGCAGAATTTTCTGCTACGCTATCCAGGAGGATTTCAGGACCCTGAGATGGTGGCCATCGGTAAAAAACATAAAATGGATAAAATGATTGCATTTGCGGAGGCTTCTTTTGCAGAGGATCAGTTTTCCAATGGAGATGAGCTGTCAGAGAAATTCATCAAAATGGTGACTGCATCCTCCATGGTCTCTGTCTTTGAAAAACCGAGAACCAGAGACTTTGTACGCTCTCTTAACAGCAATGACAGGGATCATCTGACAAACAGCCTTTACGAGATGCTCTATCTTGATGAAGAGAAGGGTTTTAACGGGCTCCTTGATGTTTTATCCATGGGAAAACTGGCAAAGTGGACCCTTATGACTGTCGTTCCGGCCTATCTCCGTCCTCAGAAGGACGTCTTTGTCAAACCGACTACTGCCAAGGGAATCCTGAAAACACTTGAAGTCGATGATATTGTTTATAGACCCAGACCCTATTATGAGTTCTATAAAGTTTACCGGGATTTTATCAATGAGATTAAAACTCATGTAGATCCCTCACTCGCTCCCAGCAATGCTGCTTTTTCCGGATTTTTAATGATGACTCAGGAAGGATAGAATATGACAGATAAATTCAGAATTTTTACACATAAAGGTAAGGCTCATCTTGATGAACTTGTGGCTTCCGCTCTCCTGGCCCTTGTAAGGGAGAGACAGCCTGATGAAATAATCAGGCAGGAGAACCGGGATACTGAAAAACTTATTGCAGAGAATGCTCTGGAAAAGGATGACTGGGTTCTGGACTGCGGAATGGTATACGACCCCGCACGGCAGATGTTTGATCATCATCAGGATGGAACTCTTCCTTCAACAGCTCTTATGATCTTTGATGAATATTTTCCCGAGCTGAAGAATTCAAGGCTTCATGATTCTCTGATTCTTCTCTCCAGGGTGGATACCGGGGGCATTCAGGCTCTTAATGATTACGGGAATCTGGATGAGAGCGGTTCTTACTGTTCTTTCTCTCAAAAACTTCTTTTGAAGGGCTTTGAACTTGATCCCCTTGATGCGGTTCGCATGGTTTCGGAGGCTCTCCGGGATAATATCGCATTTGAGCATATGAGAAATAAGGCTCTAGTCTGGCTGGAAAACGAGGAACACACAGAGGTTCTGGATTTCGGTGCTGTAAAGGTTCTGAGCTATAGGGTGTGCCCTCCGGTGGAACTGGCATCGGCTCTCCGTTCTGCAGATAAGGAGATGGTGGATGAACTGAGTATAGCTGCGGTCTTTAGTTTTGATGAGAAAAACACTGCAGGAAGGGCTTTGTTCCGTACAGGACACGGGCTGGATTTTCTTGATTTTACACAATGCCGACCGTCAAATACCATATTCTGTCATCCCGGAGGATTCCTTCTGAAGTTTGAACCCTCTACAGAAGAGGAATGGAAAACTCTTTTGAAAGATTCTATTGTCAGCCAATCAGAAGAGGAAAAATAAACTGCATCAGGAGTATTCCATTTATGTAATGATGATTTCAGAATAAGCCCTGCCATTAATCCGATTGGGATCAGGGCTATGGATATGAGGAACCTGGTCATTAGGGGCTCTCCGGGAAAATAAAATCAGCTATTCAGGAATTTTAGAAGTTCCTTGTAAGTCAGGGGTTTGCTGAAAAGGTAGCCCTGCATGTACTGACAACTGTTCAGAGGAGGATAATCCCGTTGCTCTTCAGTTTCAATGCCCTCGGCGACTATTCCCAGGTCAAGGCTTGTGGCAAGGTTGATTATTGAATTGATTACCTTCCTGTTATTATCTGCAGGAATCTCCTTGATAAAGGAGCGGTCAATTTTAATTACATCTACGGGAAGACGGCTGAGGTAGTGAAGGCTGGAATAACCTTTTCCAAAGTCATCTATAACAATTTTCAAACCCGGATGATCTTCTTTCAGTTTTTCAAGAACGGTGATGGAGTGATCGGGAGATTCCATGATAAAGGATTCTGTCAGCTCAAGCCTGAGATTTTTCAGTTTGATTCCTGATCTTTTAATGGCTCTGTCCACTATTTCAGGAAAGTCCGGAGCCATAAGTTGTCTGGTACTCACATTTGCAGAGACATAAAGATCCCTGTTCATGATTCTGTTCAATTCTTTTATATCCAGAAGTGCATGTTCCAGAACCCAGCGCCCTATGGGAATTATCAATCCTGATTCTTCGGCTGAGGGGATAAACTCATCTGGAGATATCAGTCCCTGGTCGGGGTGGTTCCAGCGGATCAGCGCTTCAACGCCGGATATATTTCCGCTTTTATCAACGATGGGCTGATATAGAAGAAACATCTCCTGGTTGACCAGCGCTGTTTTCAGACCCTGATCAATCAGCCACTTATTCTGAGCCGAAAGGGTGAGCTCTTCTGAAAAAATAGTGAAACGGTTTTTGCCTGATTCTTTGGATTTATACATTGCCAGGTCGGCCTGTCTGGTGACGGTTTCCTCATCATTACCATGGTTGGGAAGAAGGGCCACTCCGATACTTACACCTATATTAACCTTATGGCTCTGTCTATTCTTCTCGAAATTGTATGAGCGCTGAATAACCTGCAGAATCTTTCTACAGATGAGTTCAACATCCGACTGTTTATTCAGCTTGGTTATCAGAATGACAAACTCATCTCCACCGAAACGGTATATCATATCCGATTCTCTGAGTAATCCTCTCAGACGTTTTGCAGTTGAGATCAGAAGCATGTCTCCTGCCTGATGTCCAAGTGTGTCATTCACCTGCTTGAATCCATCCAGATCAAGGAAAAGGAGTGCTCCGCAGAGCTGCTGATGAGATTTATAGACACGGAAGAATTCTTCTATATCCGTATGAAACAGATCTCTGTTTCCAAGTTCTGTCAATTTGTCATGGTATGCCAGATAGCGGAGTTTACGTTCGACATTTTTTCTCTGGCTGATATCACGGATAATACAGATAATAGTCCGCTGCTCCAGTTCTCGGGAATTCCCGAAGGATATCTCCAGGGGAGAGACTCCTCTGTTTTTACTCCGTCCCAGAACTTCAAGTTCTTTCTTTACTGTCTGGTCTTCCTGAGAATCCATATAGAAGTATTTTTTAAATTCACTTGAATATCTGCTGAATACTTCTGCAGGGAAGAGCATTGCAAAAGGAGAGCCGATAAGTTCATCCCGGCTGTAGCCGAATACCCTTTTGCAGGACGTGTTTGCATAGAGAATCTGGAAGGATTCATCTACCATGATTACTGCTTCGGTGATAGTTTCGGTCAGGGCTTCGTAGTTCCCCTGTGCTTCTTTCAGTTTGTTGAATAATTCATTTTTGCTGTGGTCTGGTATCCACATATTGAGAAAAAAGGAGACTTTATCATCTTCTGTATAGGGAAAAATAATACATTCATAGCTGTTCAGTACTCCATCACTGTCGGGGAATCGAAGTAAAAAAAGCTCTTCTGTTTTTGAACAGCATATTTCGTTCTCTCCGTCTTCCGGGCTGCAGGGGACTCTGGCTTTTATAAAAAAATGGTAGTCTACGGGTATGAGGGAAAAGATATTCTTTCCAGATAATTCTGTTTTCTCATAACCAAGAATGGCCGAAGCTATACTGTTTAGTTTTATTATAGTACCGTCACGGCCGATATGGAGTACCGAGTCCACCGCATTGGTCAGGATAAACTCGGCAGACATTCCTATTGTCTCTATGACTTCTTTATAACTTTCTTTTTCCTGAATGGACAGGGGAGAATCGTTTTCTTTGTTTGATGGCAGTGATTCACTATTCATCATGTTTCTTCATTATTCAGTACTTTAGTAAATGGAACAATCACTAATGGCAAGATAAACTGTTTTTCACTGATATTTATCACTTTATCTCTATATGGTAGATTCTTGATCCGAAATCTCCAACAAAAGTGATCCCTTCTTTCATCCCTGATCCATAAAATCCAGGTCGTGGAAGATACCCTTTGGCAGAAAGAAAGTCTCCACCCGCAGTGATTGTGTCTTCTTCAAGCTTATACAGATAATTATCCGCCAGCTTGCTGAGTACCAACCCACCTTCCTTCAGATCCAGGGGGAGAGCCTCTTTTACCAGCTCACCGAAGCGTCTGATATTTTCATATTGAACCCTGTTGCTCACAGTATATTCTGAGTCCGGAAGCAGTGACGGGAAGCGCAGGCGCCGGGGGTAGGCATTGGGACGGGCCAGTATCTGGTACCATCCGGCCATGGCCTCTCTCCTGTCCTTTGAAAGAACCATCCAAAGATACTCATTTTCATCAGTACCTCCCTTGATTCTGTAGAAATCACCGAACTGGAAGAGAGTTCTATGTTTTTTGTAAAAATTAATTTGTTTTTTTATGACCTTTTTATCGAAGTTTGTCCCTTTTGTCAGATCCAGTTCATAACCCAGAACTCCGAAGGCAGCCGTGTTAAAACGTGACTCCAGAGATGTCTCTCTAAGAACCTGGTGGCTGGGGACGCCTGAGACATGGGCGGCAATTGTTGAAGGTGGTGCATAAAAGGATGTACCGTACTGGATGGGCAGCCGCTCAATGGCATCTGTATTATCACTTGTCCAGGTCTGGGGCATATAACAGAGCATTCCCAGATCATAGCGGTTGCCTCCGCTGGCACAGGATTCAAAGAGGATTTCAGGGAATGCAGCATTTAGAGCCTGAAGAATTTCATAGAGTCCCAGAACATAGCGATGTGCAAATTCCTCCTGCTGGTCTGCGGGCAGACAGTTGCTGAAACAGTCACTGAAGTTACGGTTCATATCCCATTTTATATAGCTGATATCTGCACTTGAGAATACATCGCTTAATGTTTTAACAAGATATTCTCTGACCTCTTTATTTGTCAGATCCAGAAGAAACTGGTTACGTCCGGGAGAAGGGTTCTGCCTGGAGGAGCGGACCATCCAATCGGGGTGGGCACGGTAGAGCTTACTGTTCACAGAAATCATCTCGGGCTCCACCCAGAGACCAAAATTCATTCCGATCTTTTTTATCTTTTCCTGTAATCCCTTCAGGCCGTTTGGAAGTTTTTTCCTGTCTACAAACCAGTCTCCCAGGCTTGTGGTATCGTCGTTTCGTTTTCCGAACCATCCATCGTCAAGAACAAAGAGCTCAATTCCTGTGGAGGCTGCTTCTTTAGCCAGGGCCAGGAGTTTCTTTTCGTTGAAGTCAAAATACGTTGCCTCCCAGTTGTTTATCAGTACGGGACGTTCTTTATACTGCCAGTGGCCCCGCACGATATGGTTCTGTACGAAACGGTGGAAATTACGGCTCAGATGACTGAGTCCATTTTCTGAGAAGGAGAGAACTGCTTCGGGTGTCTGGAAATCATCACTGTTATTCAGTATCCAGTGAAAACCTTCATCCTGGATTCCAAGCTGAATACGGATCTGATTCTGGGGACTCTGCTCAACAAGGCAGCTGTGGCTCCCGCTGTAGACCAGCGAAAACCCGTAACATTCTCCGGAAGATTCATTTGTATCCTCTGTGGCCAGGGCGAAGAAGGGGTTATGGTCAGAGCTGCTGACACCTCTGCGGCTTCCCAGTTCTGTCAGTCCGGGGCCGAGAGTACGGCGGTGTTCATGTCTCTCTCTGATCCATGCACCGTTGAGGCTGATCAGGTCCATATCCTGCAGATCCATATCAAGAGAACAGCTCATAATCCTGTCCAGCTCAATTGTTTCACCGCTTCGGTTTTCAATGAGGCAGTTTCGTGTAATAACATCGGATTCAGGAAAGGAGCTGTAGCTCAGATTCAGATAGACTTCTCTACTCAGATCCTTAAGTCGGATTATCAGTGTCTGAGATGCTTTATCACCGGCTTTCAATGCCGATGGAAGACCCTTCAGGGGAACCTTTTCCTCATTCAGGCTGTGACTGTGGTAGATAAAGTCATATACTCCGTCTCCGCTGCTGCGATCCTTCAGAATAAGGGACGGCCTGCGGTAGTCTCCCTTCCCGGGAGTTGCTTCTTCCCTTCCAATGAAATCGAGAGAATAGGCCGGATCATCATCACTGTATGAGGTTGAAGAAGCGTAGGGCAGAGGCAGTGTCCTGAACAGATTTTCCATCTTTTCTCTCTGTATGACTCTCTTTCCAAAGTAGTAATGACTGAGATGACCTTTGGCAGAAACTCCCAGAACATAGGAGCTTTTTTCTGTCTGAATATGGAATACTTTATTATCCTTGGACACTGAAATCATAGTTGCCGCTCCCTGGAATATTTCTTTCACTCAGAATAAGTCAGTGTGAATTGAATTGCAATGGTTTTTTTAAAATAATGATAGCGCGTCTATCATGGATAGACATATGGATCTTTTTCCCCATATCCCTATAATAACAGCTATGAAAATCAGTGCATTTGGTGAAAAGTTCACAGCTAAGAGCGGAATTCTTGAATTGATGGATGACCTGGGTAAAGCCGTAGCCGGGGATGAGAAAGTCTGTATGCTGGGCGGTGGAAATCCTGCGCAGATTGATGAGGTCCAGGAGGTATGGAGAAAGAGACTTTTCGCACTCCTGGGTGATGGGAGTCTTGAGAAGGCTCTGGTTTCCTATGATACTCCTCAGGGGAGGCACTCTTTTCTTGAGGCTGTATCCGGATTGCTGAAAGAGAACTTCGGCTGGGATATCGGCCCTGCGAATATCGCCATAACCAATGGCAGCCAGCCAGCCTTTTTTATCCTGTTCAACCTTTTTGCCGGCATGAATGCTGAGGGTGTAAAGAAGAAGATACTCTTTCCCCTCTGCCCCGAATATATAGGGTATGCGGATCAGGGAGTCGAAGAGGATATCTTTACCACCTGTCCGGCATCAATTGAAGAGATTGATGAATTTACGTTTAAATACCATGTGGACTTTTCCAAGCTGGAACTCTCCGATGATATCGGAGCGGTCTGTGTTTCACGCCCGACTAATCCTACTGGAAATGTGATCAGTGATGATGAGGTAAAGCAGCTTTCCGAGCTGGCTGAATCGGCAGATGTGCCTCTGATTATTGACAATGCCTACGGGGCACCCTTTCCCAGGATTATCTTCGAAGATGTGAATCCTTTCTGGAATAAAAATACAATACTCAGCATGAGCCTGTCCAAGATCGGACTTCCCTCGGTGAGAACCGGAATCATCGTGGCAAATCCTGAGGTCATAGAGGCTGTCTCATCCTGTAATGCTATTATTAATCTTGCCAATGTGAATATCGGTCAGGTTCTTACGGAGTCAATGTTCAGGAGTTCTGAAATCCTTGAAATAAGCCGTGATAAGGTTATGCCCTTCTACAGAAATAAATCTATTCAGGCCCAGGAATGGATCAGGAAGTATATGCCCCCTCAGGTGGATTACAGGGTTCATAAGAGTGAAGGCGCTATCTTTTTATGGATATGGTTTAAGAATCTTTCCATTACTTCCCGTGAGCTTTATGAACGGCTTAAGAAAAGAAAGGTCATCATTGTTCCCGGAGAATATTTTTTCTTTGGTCTTGAAAAAGACTGGGAACACAGCAGACAGTGCATACGCCTCAACTACTCTCAGGATGAAGCCTCTGTTGAAGAGGGTATCCGTCTTATTGCCGAGGAAGCAGCAAAGGCAGTGAACTCGTGAGTCTGAATCTCCTGATTGTTCTGACTCTGATCGGAGGCTGGATTTTTTCCAGACTCTTTACAAAAATAGGACTACCCAATGTCCTGGGTATGATTATCTGGGGGATGTTCATTGGTTTCTTTGCAAAAGGCAATACCCCGGAATCTTTAAATGAACTCAGTCCCTTTCTTAAATCTATGGCTCTTATCGTCATTCTTCTCAGAGCCGGCCTGGGGATCAGCCCCAAGACTCTGGCCAGGGTAGGCAAGACGGCTCTGTTGATGTCTTTTCTCCCCTGCATCTTTGAAGGGGCGGCCCTGATGGTACTACTCCATCATTTTATGGGTTTCTCATGGGTTGTTGCAGGTACCTGCAGTTTTATATTGGCTGCAGTGTCTCCGGCAGTTGTGGTACCATCCATGCTGAATTTTCAGGAGAGCGGACTGGGGCAGGATAAAGAGGTTCCAACTATTGTTCTGGCCGGGGCGTCCCTGGATGATGTTTTTGCAATTACACTGTTCTCCATCTTTCTTGGTTTATCAACCGGACAGGATGTACAGATAAGCAGAGCTCTTCTGAATATTCCGATCTCAATTCTCGGTGGTATTCTGCCGGGAATCGTTGTGGGGTTCGGTCTGGCCTGGTATTTCAGAAAATACCATGAAAGAGTCAGAGCCACAGAGAAAATTCTACTCCTTCTGGGCCTGGCGATTCTGTTAGTGGATATCGGTAATAATATTCATACAGCCGCTCTTCTGGGAGTTATGACAAGTGGTTTTATCCTTCTTGAGAGAGTGGAGCATGTGGCTCATGAACTGGCCGCCAAACTAAAGAAAATCTGGATTTTTGCTGAAATAATTCTCTTTGTTCTTATCGGCCTTTCTGTGGATCTGCAGGTGGCCTGGAATGCAGGGCTAACGGGTTTGTTGATTATCAGCGGCGGGCTCGTATTCCGTTCTCTGGGTGTATGGCTTGCTACTCTGGGCAGTGGTCTGAACCGGAAGGAGAGGCTTTTCTGTGTGATAGCCTATATTCCCAAGGCAACAGTGCAGGCTGCCATGGGCTCTGTTCCCCTTGCCGCCGGTGTGCCCGAAGGTGAGCTGATTCTGGCGTTGGCAGTTCTTGCCATTCTGTTTACTGCCCCTCTGGGACTGCTGGGTATAAGAAACCTTGGACCGAAACTTCTCAGTCCGCCGGCGTAAATATTCTGATACCGAATATATTCCGGGCGGCTCCGCTGCCGTGACTGTCAGAGATTTTGTATCCTTCACTGAGGTAACGGATATCCTCATCAAGGGGATCCCGAATAAGAAAATCATCACCCTCATAGGCTGTCAGAACAACAAAGTGGGGTATTGCCCCCGGTCTTAACACTTCGGCAATTACAGGAATCCCACCATCCAGGTATCCTCTGATCAGATAAAGATCCGCCGGGAGGGCAGTGAAGTCGTAGCGTCTGAATAATCCTATTTCGCTGTGACCAGAAGCCACTATGTCCCAGATCATGCGGACTCTTCCAAGGTACTCTCCACTTTCGTCATCCCAACCCTTATCATAGCCGCTGTTATTAAGAAGCCATTTGTTGAGTTTTCGGGGATCGGTTTTTACACCGTAATATTTAAGTACCATCGCAGTCGATGTAAGCGCACATCCGTGGCGGGCAATATCTAAGGTCTTGCTGTCACCCAGGGCTTCATCACCCCATTCCTCAAGCTGACCGAACCATGGCAGGTCAATTTCTTTGGATTCTGTTCCCTGAGCATGCAGGCCGCTGAGGCCTGTCAGGGAGATCAGTAGAAGAGTGATAATAATATTTTTCTTGAAAACAGGCATCAGTTCTGCTTTATCAGTATGTTTGTTATGCCCATGGTTTTCAGTCTGTCTGCATAGATCATGGTTTCATCTTCAGGGATATCAGCCAGATATATTCTGGTAACACCCTTATTATTTAATGTGGCTTTTGGTGAAAAACCGTTTGCTTCCAGTTTCCTTTTCATGGCAGTGGCATTTTCAAGGTTTCCGTAGGCTCCCACCTGAATGGAGAACCGGATTTCCAGGAAATCCATACTGTCCACCTGCAGGATGATGGGTGCTGTGCCGGTTTTTATCATCTCCAGCTGAACCGCTGCAGCATAGGAGAGATCAATTGTCCGGCCGTCTACAAAGGGGCCTCTGTCATTGATTCTAACCTGAACAGATTTACCGTTTGTCTTATTGGTAACCGTAACCATTGTGTTGAAAGGGAGCTGTTTATGAGCGGCTGTAAGCTCATGTGTGTTGAAAGTTTCACCGTTTGCAGTGAGTCTTCCATGAAATTTTCCACCATACCAGGAGGCTATACCTTCTTCTTCATAGGCGTACAGTCCAAAGACAGGTAGAATTATTACTAAGAGACTGAGAATGATCATTTTCTTCATGATCAAACTATCGGCACTCTTTCAGAACTGCTTCAGTATTTCCATGTACTTCATTCAGACTCTTCCTACAGGCCGTTCATATTTCGTTTATATTCACACTTTATATTTCAAATTATCAAATAGTAAATGATAACTGGAGGTTATTCATGAAAAAGACAATATCAATAGCAGCATTGGTTCTAATGAGTTCAGCGGCTTTGTTCGCAAACGGCAGTCAGGAAGATCAGGACAGCGAGTTTTACGGAAGAGGTTTCAGAGACGGTGGAAGATTTGAACAGTGTCGGAATTTCCAGGGGGATCAGAATGGTCCGGGCTTTGGCCGGTTTCCAATGGATGAGTGTTATGATGAAGATGGAAATCTTATAAAGCTTGAGGAAATCAGCGCCGAAGGTACCCTTGTTCTTGAAGAAGGTACCATGCCTTATCTGAATACAGCGGATGGAAAAGTATTCCTTATGGTTCCCCCCTTTGTATTGGGTGATCTTGAACTGGAAGGCGGAGAAGCGGTTAACGTTTCAGGATATGACATGCCCACGAACAGGTGGGGTAACGAAACTGAATCAACCTTTATGAGAGTTCTTTCTGCCGAAATAGATGGAGAAACGCTGGATCTGGATTTTAACAGAATGGGCAGAGCATCCCGTGGCGGTAGGGGCGGTAGGTCCTCAAGAGGCGGCAGAGGAAACAGTTAAGAGAGGCTGCAGCTGAATAAATGATCCAAAAATAGTTAAAAGAGGATGTCCTTTGAGCTTTTGAAGGGCATCCTCTGTTGTCATTGGAGGCAAGCATCTATATAATTTCTTGCCATGAGTAATAATAGCAAAGTAAGATCGACACATTGGGCGGATATTACCGCCGATAAAATTATCCGGGAAAGAGGACCCAGGGAACACTTCACCTGTGCCTCGGGAATTACCCCTTCCGGAACTGTTCATATAGGGAACTTCAGAGAGATTATCTCTGTGGAGCTTGTTGTCCGGGCTCTCCGTGACAAGGGCGAGAAAGTTCGCTTCATTTATTCCTGGGATGACTATGATGTTTTCAGAAAGGTTCCCAAGAACATGCCCCAGCAGGAGATGCTGGAAACTTATTTAAGAAAACCCATCGTTGTGGTTCCCGATGTACTGGGAGACGCGGAAAGTTACGCAGCTGCCAATGAAAAGATTCTCGAAAATCTTCTTCCTGCAGTGGGTGTTTTTCCTGAATATATATATCAGGCCAAACGCTACCGCAACTCCGAATACGCAGAAGGTATCAAAAAAGCTCTTGTTCATCAGGATGATATTCGCCGTCAGCTTAATGAGAGCCGGACAAGTGATCTTCCCGCCGACTGGATGCCAGTTTCTGTATTCTGTACATCCTGTGACAGGGATACCACAAAGGTTACAGGCTGGGACGGAGATTACGGTGTGAGCTTTGAATGTGAATGCGGTCATAGTGAAACAGTTGATCTACGTAAGACATCCGCAGTTAAACTCCCCTGGAGAATCGACTGGCCCATGAGATGGAAGCAGGAAGAGGTAGACTTTGAGCCTGCCGGCAAGGACCATCACTCCGAGGGCGGTTCCTTTGATACAGCTAAAAAGACAGCCAAGGAAGTTTATGATCATGAACCTCCTGTAACCTTTCAGTATGACTTTATCCGCATCAAGGGACGGGGTGGGAAAATCTCCTCCTCCTCAGGTGAAGTTATCTCGCTGGAGGATGTTCTGGAAGTGTACCAGCCGGAAGTTCTCCGCTATATGTTTGCCGGAACCAGACCAAATACCGAATTCGCCATCAGCTTTGATCTCGATGTACTGAAGATCTATGAAGATTATGATAAGTGTGAGCGGACATATTTTAATAAGCCCGACAGTCCCAAGGCTCTGAAAAAATGGGAAAAACAGGCTCGTATCTATGAATTGTCTCAGGTTGGTGATGTCCCGAAAGAGATGCCGTTCCAGATGCAGATCCGTCACCTGTGCAACCTGCTTCAGGTTCACTCCGGAGATATTGATGCTGTAGTTGCCACTATGGATGATCTGGCTCCCGAGCAGAATGAGCGTTTCAGACAGCGCTGTGCCTGTGCCTGGGTATGGGTTAAAGAATTTGCACCCGAAGATTTCCGATATGCTCTGAGGACCGTAGAAGACGGTCCTGTTGAACTGGAAACAAAGAATCAGGAAGCAGTCAGACGGCTTGCTGTGATTGTTGAAAAGAACATTGAAATAATGGCAGAGAAGGAATTCAGTATCCTGGTCTATGACATGATGAAGGAACTGGAGCTTGAGTCAGCCGATTTTTTTACAGCGGTCTACCAGGCGCTTATCTCCAAGGAGAAGGGGCCCCGTCTGATCAGTTTCCTTTACACCCTTGGAAAAGACAAGGTCGTTTCTCTTCTTAAATTATATTAATCTTTGCTCTTCTCCCCTCTGTCCTATAGAATTGGAAAGAGGGGGATTTCTTTATGGATGTGTTGAGAAAATTTTTGTGTCCCGAGTTTGTTTTTGGACCGGGTGCAGTTTCTTTGGCAGGGCGCTATGCTGAGCATATGGGCGCCTCGAGAGTCCTCCTTGTTTCTGACCCCGGAATCAATAAGGCAGGATGGACAGCCGTCGTACAGGCCTCTCTGGAAGAACGAAATATATCCTACGAAATCTTTGATTCAGTACTCCCTAATCCACGGGATACACAGGTTATGGAAGGCGCCTCTTTTTATACAGAACGGAATTGTGATGTAATTCTTGCTGTGGGGGGAGGTTCTGTTCTGGATGCCGCCAAGGGGATAGGTATTGTGGCCGCAAACGGCGGTCATATTCTGGACTATGAAGGGGTAGATGCCATTCCTGATCCTATTCCACCACTTATCTGCATACCCACAACCTGCGGGAGTTCCGCCGATGTCAGTCAGTTCGCCATAATCAGCGACTCCAGGGGCCGCAGGAAAATTGCCATCATCTCAAAATCGCTTGTTCCTGACATCTCTCTAATCGATCCGGATACACTGGAAACTATGAGCCGTGAATTGATGGCCGCCGTATGTCTGGATACATTGACTCATTCCATAGAAGCCTACGTCTCTCAGGCACATTCGTTTATTACAGACCGGCATGCCCTTGGGGCAATTTCACTTATTGGAGAACACTTTATTCCCGCTTTAATGCATAGGGATGACCGGGATCTGCAGTCCTATATGATGCAGGCTTCCCTTGAGGCTGGTCTCGCTTTCTCCAATGCAAGCCTGGGGCTTGTTCATGCCATGGCCCATGTTCTTGGAGGTCTGAAAGATTTCCCCCACGGTATCTGTAACGGTTTTCTGCTGCAGAATGTCTGCTCATATAATTATGATGCCTGTCCGGAACGTTATGATAAAATAACGGAGACCCTCAGGGGAGGGGAGAATAAAAGTAGTCTCAGCGGCCGGGAGGCTCTGTTGGATGCCATCGGAATCCTGGTGGAAGCAAGCGGGATAAAGCAGGAACTGGGACGGTTCAGGCTGTCTTCGCCCGAATGCCGGACTTTAGCTGAAATGTCTCTGAAAGATGTCTGCATCGTTACCAATCCCCGTGAGCCCGGTTTGAAGGAGATAGCATCATTATATGAAGAAACCTTCAGGCAGTGATGCGGACTGGGATGCTCTGAGACAGCAGATAATCGGTCTGGGAGAGGGCAGTCACAGCAAGAATTATTACCCCGCTCTCAAGCAGTCAAGGGATGCTCTGATCCGCTTTCGGGGAGTCGTTGAGGAAATTCCGGATATGATTCTGATTGTAGATGATCAGGGAAATATTCTTGACCTGAACAGAGCCGCGGAAAAAGTATTTTCAAAAAGTAGAAAAGAGCTTATGAACCTCTCTGTGGACCTTCTTTTAGAGGGGCGGTATGATATTTTGAAATCGGGAACTTCCGAAGTGGACAGGCTGTTTGCTGATGAAGAGGACGGTGTGAAGATCTATCGTGAACTTGAAGTGAGACCGGTTCGGGTGGAGCACAAATCTCTCTGGGTGGTTATTGGACGAAATGTTACGTACCGGATTAAGGCGGAGCAGGAACTGCGGCTGGTAAACGAAAATCTGGAAGAACTGGTGCAGGAAAGAACGGCATCCATCGAAGAGCAGATGGTACTGCTCAAGGATACCCAGAACCAGCTGATCCTTTCGGCAAAAATGGCTGTTCTGGGAACTCTTGTCGCTGGTGTTGCTCATGAGATTAATAACCCTCTGGGCATAGGTATTACCGCCTCCAGTGCCCTGGTTTCAAAGATAAGAGAGCTAAAGAATTCTCAGGAAGGCGGAAATCTGACGGAAGAAGATTTTATAGATTTTCTGGATTATCTGAGTCAGTCGGCCTCTCTGATACAGACCAATCTTGAACGGGCAGGTGAACTGGTTAAGTCATTCAAGCAGGTGGCTGTGGATCAAAGCAGTGAGCAGTCCAGGAAGATTTTTATTCTCCTCTACCTTGAGGAAGTTGTTCAGAGTTTATATCCCCAATGGAAAAAGCATAGGGTTCATATAATGGGTGATGAGAATATTCAGATAAAAACAGTGCCGGGAGACTGGTCACAGATTCTGACAAATCTTATTATCAATTCTGTTGTTCATGGATTCAGAGAAATAAAAACAGGGGGAGAGGTCGAAATCAGGGTTTCCAGAGAAAGGGATGATCTTGTTGTCCATTACAAAGACAACGGATGCGGACTTTCAGATGAGCAGATAGAGAAGATCTTTGACCCCTTTTATACTACTGCCAGGGAGAGTGGCGGTACTGGACTGGGGATGCATATAGTTTATAATATCGTCACCCTCAGGATGGGTGGAGATATCAGAACAAATCGAATGGATAAACCGGGATCCTCATTTTCTATAAGAATCCCGCTTTAGGACCAGCCGCCGCATCTTATCCTGTTGTAGAATCTGCAGATTATTTCAGCATTCCCTTCAAAAGGTAATCTTTTCGTCTCCAGCGGGGATTAACCTTAACCCTCAGATCCAGGCGGACTTTGTAGTCGAATATTTTTTTGAATTCCTTGAGTGAGGCAATACGTATCCACTTGATACGCTTTCCCTCTTTACCAACAACAATTCCAACCTGAGATTCAGATTCTACTGTCAGAAAGGCACGGACCCAGAGTTCATTGCCCTTCATCTCGGTGTCGGCTATTTCAACATACAATGCATGTGGAATCTCCTGACTAGTCTGGCTTATGGCCTTTTCTCTGATGATTTCTGCAATCCTGAACTCGGGCTGCTGGTCTGTATAGAAGTCCTCGGGATACATAAGTTCTCCCTCGGGTGCAAGCTCTAAGAGCCGCTCACGAAGTGCATCCACACCTGTTCCCTTGAGAGCAGAAGTTTCCATCAGGGCATCGGGATGAACATTTACCGACATAAGTCCTTTGATTTCGCTGTGGTATTCCGCTTTAAGATCAGCCTTGTTCAGAACCAGAAGAACGGGTTTGTCTTTTTGTTTACTAAGAAGCTGAATAATTTCCTGCTCCTCGATTCCGGGAGGGCGGGTTGCATCTACAACATAGAGAACCATATCCGATTCATCCAGAGAAGAGAGAACAACATCCTTCAGATATTTATTGAATTTCCTCTCTGAGTTGTGGTAGCCCGGTGTATCAATAAATACCAGCTGACCCTCTTCTTCAGTGACAATACCGCGGATTTTATTCCTGGTTGTCTGGGGGACTTCGGCGGTAATGGACACCTTTTCCCGGCACAGAGCATTGAGAAGAGTGGATTTTCCTGCCGAAGGACGGCCTATTATGGCAACAAATGCTGATTTCATGTCTCTTTCCTTTCAGGATAAATTGCCTTTTCCTGACATTTTGAATATATTTTGATTAAGACCGTCTCAGATGATACGGCTCGATGCACAGCTACTAAGGAGACTATACAATGATCAGACGTCTGGAGGAAGAGGGAAAACAGCAGAAATCCGAAGGTGAACAGGATGCCCTCTCTCAGAAAATGCTTAAAACCAGAACTATTCTTCTCTCGGGAGAGATCAACAAAGAACTGGCCGAAAAAGTGATCAAACAGCTCCTCCTGCTGGAAGCTGACGGGGATGATCCCATTAAGGTCTTTATTGATTCTCCCGGGGGAGATGCGGATGCAGGTTACGCCATCTACGATATGATCCGTTTTATAAAGCCCGATGTTTATACAGTCGGTATGGGACTTGTTGCCAGTGCCGGTGCACTTGTGCTTCTGGCAGCTCCTCTTGATAAGAGAATTGGTCTGCCCAACTCTCACTACCTGATTCATCAGCCCTTAAGTGGTATTCGCGGTGTGGCCACAGAAATTGAGATCCATGCTGTTGAGCTTGAAAAACTGAGAGTGAAAATTAACAAGCTTATTGCCGAAGAAACAGGTGTTGATGAGGAGAAGGTCAGTGAAGATACTGATCGTGACTACTGGATGAACGCCGACGAAGCACTTAATTACAAACTTGTCAGCAAGGTCATTACCACCAGGAAAGAACTGGAGAAGATTGAGAAAAAATAATTCTTTCTTTAGATAGTTAAATCCCGGTGCTGTTGCAGCTACCGGGCAGTTTTGAAAAAAACCGGTCATTATGGCCGGTTTTTTTGAATTCAGAGGATAGTTCCGCCCCTAATATCCTAGAGGTGTTTTATGAAAAATCCATTTTTCTATATTCTGCTGTCTGCTCTGTTCTTTTCCTGTCTTTTGCCCGATGAGCCTGAAGCCGAGTCTCTGACTCTTATCAGCTGGAATGTTCAGAATCTTTTTGACGCCGTATCAGACGGGTTTGAATATCCTGAATATGATCCTTCCGGTTCGGATTGGAATGAGCAGAAGATGAGAATCAAACTGGAGAATCTCAAGGAGGTTCTCCTCTCCCTTGACGGCGGTTTGCCGGATATTCTTTTACTGCAGGAAGTTGAAAACAGAAATATACTTGAAATACTTAACGAAGAATACCTGGACGGATACTACAGTTTCAGCGATTCCTGGAAGGATAGCACTTCCGCTATCGGCTGTGGAGTGCTATCCCGGATAGTTCCTGACCAGATCCATATTCATTTTCCCGGTGAATATAGGGGACGGGCCCTGAGGCCCCTGGCGGAGATTCATTTCTCCATAGCTTCAGAGGAGCTGGTGGTATTTAATAATCACTGGAAGTCCCGGGGCGGTGGGCAGATGGCCACAGAGGAGGGGCGCATCATGGCTTCGGAGTTATTATGCCGCCGTATCCGTGAACTCAGGGAAGAGGGTGTGAAGAACTTGATAGTTACAGGAGATCTCAACGGTTCCTGTGAAGACTATAGAAGCGGTGGGTCTCAGTGCGCTCAGATTCCTGTAGAGGAGATTTTCGATATTCCCTGGGATGGCAGCCTTGTTGTCTCTTATGACTCTGCGGATACATGGATGGAATCTTCCAAGGTTATTCTCTATTCACCCTGGAAGGATATGGATGGTGAAGGGAGCTATTTCTTTCAGAACCGCTGGATGAAACTGGATCATTTTCTTCTGGACCGGGGGCTTCTTGATGATCAGGGGTTGGAATATTTTGACAGTGCCTGTGTCGTTCTTCCGGTCAATAGTGATGACCAGGGTTTGCCTCTGGTCTGGGAAAGCTGGAGAGAAGCGGGCTGCTCTGACCATTTTCCGGTATTTCTGTCTCTTGGATTTCATGAGAAAAGAGATGATTGATCTGATTTGGCTCTTCAGAGCTTTGATTTTTTCTCATCTATTGATGATAATGGTTGGGAATTAAAAAAACAGGGAGATAAAATTCTATGATTAACTATAAAGACTATGCCCGTGTAGTACTGAAAAAAGGTCTGAATTTAAAAAAACATCAGAATCTTATCATTTTGTGCAATGAAGGTAACTATGATATGGCCAGAGAACTTGCAAAGGAAGCCTATGCTCTGGGAGCAGGATATGTTGAGATTTCGGTACAGGATAATTATATAACTAAAGCCCGTCTTGAGGCTCAGAAAGGGGAGGCTCTGGAATATGTGCCGAATTATGAAATCGGAAAAGGACATCAGCTCCTTTCCGAGGACTGGGCACGTATCCGGATAGACAGCAGTGAGGAACAGGATGTTCTTGCCACTGCTGATTCCGAAAAACTTGGAGCACTCTCCAAGGCAAAGCGGCAGGCCCTGAATTTTGTCAGCCGTTCCATGATGAACGGTGAGCACCCCTGGTGTGTTATCTGTTCACCCGGTCCCGAGTGGGCTAAGAAAGTGCTTGGAGATAATGCCACAACAGAAGAACTGTGGGATGTGCTGAAGCCCGTACTCAGACTGGATAAGGCTGATCCCGCACAGGCCTGGGAGGATCATGGAAAGGATCTCTGGGACAGATGTGCCAAACTCAATGATATGGTTCTGGATCGTGTTCATTTTGAAGCAGAGGGTACTGATCTTACAATCGGCCTGAATAGCATCAGCCGCTGGCATGGTGGACCCGCAGCACTACCTGATGGACGTATGGTATTCAACAACCTTCCCACAGAAGAAGTATTCACTACTCCCGACTATAAACGTTGTGACGGTACTGTAAGGGTCACCAAGGCTCTCAAGGTTCTGGAAACTCCCATTGAGGGTGCCTGGTTCAAGTTCGAGAAGGGTAAAGTTGTTGATTTCGGAGCTGACAAGGGTCATGATATTCTACAGAAATTTCTGGATATGGATGAAGGTGCCCGCTCTCTGGGAGAGGTCGCACTGGTTGATGAGTCATCACCCATCGCCGCCAGCGGTCTGCTCTTCGGTTCAATTCTCTATGATGAGAATGCATCCTGTCATATCGCACTGGGAGCAGGTTATCCCACATGTTTGGAGCTTCCCCCGGGAACTTCCGGAGATGAAACACTCCGCTCCTACGGCTGTAATACTTCGCTTCTGCATACGGACTTTATGATTGGATCCCCTTCACTTGATGTGACTGGTTACGATAAAGACGGAAAGGCCTATCCTGTTATCAGAAAAGGTTCTTTCACTCTGTAAAACCGTTTTCTGTATTATTCTGAATTATGATTATTTTCGTGGAGTCTGCCTATTGTCCTGTCCAGGACGGAGAGGCGGGCTCCGCTTTCTTCCCAGGCCTTCTGGAAATTCTTCAAATGTGTATTTGCCACCTGGTACTGTCTGCTGAATACCTCGTAATCAGTACGCAGCTGAGCGATAAGCTGCATGATCTCTCTGCTCCGGGATGAGAAACTGAATCCTCTGAAGCCGTAGGCAGCTGTCTGTAAATATGTGAACAGGGATGAGGGGCCCACCGGGAGAATCCCCATTCCAAGGAGTTCCTCCATAAGGTCGGCACTTCCCGCAATAAAGACTCTGTAATAGATATTTTCCGAGGGGATATACATCAGGGCAAAGGGCATTGTCCCCTCTCTGGGCAGTATATATTTTTCGGCTATCGATTTCCCATGGTTCTGAAATATTTTCCGTATGCTTCTGGGCAGCTCAGCCTCGGGAGATCCATCCTTGAGTGCACTCATCTGTTCTAGGGGAAACTTTGCATCAACGGCTACCTTGTAGCTCCCCATGCGGATTACAGCATCCGCTCTCTGTCCCCCGGAGAAACTGTACTGAAAGTCATAGGCCTCACGGGGCAGGCGGTTCCGTATAAGCTCTTCAAGTAGAACCTCTCCGAGACCTCCCCTGAGGCGGGGACTGTGGAAGACTTTGTTCATCTCGTCAACCTGGCGGACAAGGAGATCCAGCTGCTCCAGTCTCTGTCCCATTAGCAGCATGCCTCTCTCCGAGGAGCTGTCGGCAGGAGCCCTCCCTTTTCTGAGAAGCAGCAGAACCAGTAGTGCGCAGAGAATGATCAGTCCCAGGATCAGATAGCCTTCCATGATGTTTTCCTTGATTATATTTTTTCACTACCGAAATAATAACAATGTTTCTACGGGGGCTAAGAGAGCCCTATAAGCTTGTCCAGAGCATCCATATCCACGGCGGCTTCCACGGCATCGGCAAGCCTCTCAAATTCTTTTTCTCTTAAGATTTCTTCACTTTCACCCGGTTCTTCGGGTTCCCATCCCAGAGAAATAAGAAATCCCCTCCGCAAAGTCAGGTTGTCGAATATACCATGCATATAGGATCCCCATATCTTTCCGTTCAGGGAGACTGCACCGTCACAGCTGCCGTCTTCTCTGCTGTAGAGTTCCCGGCAGTCATCTTTCAGGACAGTCCTTCCCATATGGATCTCATATCCCCGGCATTCCTGTCCCTCGATATTTCTGAAAAATCCGGGACCTCCGAGGAGTTGCCCACGGCTCTGAACAGTTGTCTTCTCAGTGGAGAATTCTGTCTCAAGGGGGAGAAGGTTCAAGGCATCGATGCTTCCGCCCCCTGCTTCAACTGATTCATTATCTATAATCCTTTGACCCATCATCTGATAGCCGCCGCATATACCGACCACCGGAACGCCCCTATCCGACAGCTCTCTTATTCTTGTGGACATGCCGCTCTCCTTGAGCCATTTCAGATCCTGGATTGTGGTCTTGGTTCCCGGGAGGAATATGGCTGCAGTGTTTGCGGGTATTTCAGCAGGGGAACTGACAAAAAGGAGATTGATCCCCTTTTCTCTCTGGAAAGGATCAAAGTCATCATAGTTGGACATATGGGGTAGCTTGATAACAACCAGAGGCATCCCTCTGCTGTCTCCAAAGCTTCTGTTTTTATCAATAAATACAGAGTCCTCCTGAGCCAGATAGATATCCGGAATCATAGGGATAACTCCCAGCACAGGCACTCCGCCGCAGCGATCTTCAAGCATTCTGAGACCGGGGGTCAGAAGGTTTACATCTCCCCTGAATTTATTGATTAGAAATCCTGCGATTCTGTCTCTGTCTTCATCCACAAGTTCGAGAGTTCCGTAGAGAGATGCGAACACTCCGCCCCTGTCTATATCTCCTGTCAGCAAAACAGGAGCCTCAAGATAACGGGCCACTGCCATATTGACGATTTCATTCTCTTTCAGATTGATCTCAGCAGGGCTTCCTGCCCCCTCGGCTATAACAATGTCATTCTCCGCCATGAGGCGGTCCATGGCGGCGGTCACCTCATGCCAGAGCTGAGGCTTGGCCTTGTAATAATCCGATGCCTTCAGTGTCTTCCATGGTCGTCCCATGAGAATCACCTGGGACCGTGAATTCCCCTCGGGTTTCAGAAGTACGGGGTTCATATCAATATGAGGATCTCTGCAGGCCGCCTGGGCCTGAACTGCCTGGGCTCTGCCGATCTCCTTTCCATCGGGTGTTACAAAGGAGTTGAGAGCCATATTCTGGGATTTGAATGGGGCTACTTTGTATCCCCTGCGTGTGTATATTCTACAGAATGCCGCTGTGAGGATGCTTTTTCCCGCATCCGAGCAGGTACCCTGTATCATCAAAGTTTTTGCCAAATTGCTCTCCTTCTTTCTGTCTCTCCATTGAAGCCTAAAAAGCGGGAGAATGCAACAGAAAGCTTATACAGTGCAGATAGACCTTTCCACCTTTTACCGATATGATACTTAGCTATGAATCGGTATCATTCTGAACAGCAGTATCTTGAAGAACTGGAGCGCAACAGTGCTCTGCCTGAAGGATTCAGCATTGCTGTAAAATCACTCAACTTTATTCCTGAAGAGAAGAAGGACGGACCAGCCGCCGCAATGAATATGACGGCCATCGTTCTTGATAAACCCACACCCTCCTTTGGGGCTGTTTTTACCAAAAACGCATTTCCCGGGGCACCCGTCAGAATCGGGCGGCAGCTTCTGAATGAGGAAACTGTGCAGGGTGTTTTGATTAATAATAAAATTTCAAATGTATGTACTCCCAATGGCGAGGATGATGCCCGGGCGGTCCTCTCCGCTTTTGCCGGAGCCATGGCTGGAACACTGCAGGCGCCGCTGTTTCCCTCTTCCACCGGGGTCATCGGTTGGTCTCTTCCAGTTAAAGCCATGGAAGATGCCTGTCCTGATCTGCAATCGTCATTACAGAAGGATTCTTTTCTTCCAGCGGCTAAATCTATTATGACAACTGATGCGTTTCCTAAACTGCGATCAGTCTCTTTGGGAACGGGACGAATCAGCGGTATTGCCAAGGGCGCCGGAATGATCGAGCCCAATATGGCTACCATGCTCTCCTTTCTCCTTACTGATGTCAGTCTGCCCAGAGAAATGATGCGGCGAGTGTTAAAGCGTGTAGTAGATCAGAGCTATAACACAATTTCAATTGACAGTGATCAGAGCACAAGTGATTCCGTACTGTTTTTCTCATCCGGCTGCCTTCCGGAGGTGAGTGAAAAGGAACTTGAGAATGCTCTGCTTCATCTGTGTAAAACTCTATCAGAGGATATCGTCCGTAACGGTGAGGGCTGCGGGCATGTTATAAAGGTAAACGTAGAGAGAGCCGTTTCGGATATTCAGGCTAGGGGTTTTGCGAAGGCCCTTGTGAACTCTCCTCTCAGTAAGACTGCAGTCTTCGGCAACGATCCCAATGTCGGACGTTTTATTCAGGCCCTTGGAGACTATGCTGGAAATAATGATATAGAACTGGATGAGACGGCTGTAAGTCTCAGGCTCGGTGATGAAGTAATATACAGCTCCGGCCGCTTTCAGCTGGACAGTGAAAAAGAGAGCAGGCTCAGTGACTATCTGAAGGAGCGGGCTCTCCCTACACCCTGTCCGGGATATCCGCAGCATGATGCTCTGGTAGAGATCTTTGTCGATCTCGGGCTTGGAGAGGGCCGTGCCGATGTCATGGGTTCGGATCTTTCCTATGAATATGTCCGGGAAAATGCGGATTACAGAACCTGAAAATTAAAGAGCGAAAGATAAGGGCTCATAAAAGGAATGTACTATGAATGATGATAAGAACCTTATGGACCAGATCAATGATGCCTCGACCCTGCTGGACAGTGCCAGAAAGGAGATCGGGAAAAAAATCATAGGTCAGGCCGGTATGATTGACGGCCTTCTGATGGGTATTATCACAGGTGGGCATATATTGGTGGAAGGGGTTCCCGGCCTTGCAAAGACCCAGATGGTGAAAACTATTGCCGAGGTGCTTAACGCGGATTTCAAGAGAATCCAGTTTACTCCCGACCTTCTTCCCGCCGACCTGACAGGTACTATGATCTACCGTCCTCAGACAGGTGAATTTGTTCCCCGGAAAGGTCCGGTCTTTACCAATGTTGTTCTTGCGGATGAAATCAACAGGGCCCCTGCAAAAGTTCAGTCCGCACTCCTTGAAGCCATGGCCGAAGGTCAGGTGACCATAGGAGAGAATACCTACCGTCTGGCGGATCCTTTTTTTGTAATGGCTACACAGAACCCCATTGAACAGGAGGGGACTTACCAGCTTCCCGAGGCCCAGCTTGACAGATTTGTCATGAAACTGAAGGTTGACTATCCCAGCCCTCAGGAGGAGCTCTTAATTCTGGACCAGGTGGACAGTAGAAATGAGCAGGTCCTCAGAAAGGTATTCAGTAAATATTCCATTCAGGATCTGAAGGATCTTTCCACCCGTATCCGTGTGGATGAGAGCATCAAGAAATACATTGTTTCCATAGTGAATGCATCACGTGTGAAGGGACGGCATCAGCTCCCTTTTACACGATTTATTGAATTTGGAGCCTCTCCCAGAGCCTCAATCGCCCTGTATAACTGCGCCCGGGTTAATGCCCTTTTTGAGAAAAGGGATTTTGTCCTTCCTGAGGATGTCAAAGCCGTGGCCTATAATGTGCTGCGTCACAGAATCGTCCTCTCCTATGAAGCCGATTCAGAAGAGTTGAGCAGTGATGATGTTATTAAAGATATTCTTTCGGTTGTTGCGGTTCCCTGATCATGGAAGAAATCTCCCGGAAAGTAAAACATTTACACTTCATCTCAAGAAAGCTGGTGGATACCATATTCGCCGGGAACTACCGTTCCGTGTTCAAGGGGCCGGGTCTTGAGTTTGATGAGGTCCGGGAATATTCGGACGGAGACGATACCCGTTTTATTGACTGGAATGTAAGCTCCCGTATGGGCACTCCCTACACCAAGACCTTCCGTGAAGAGCGCGAAGTTGTGCTTCAGGTTCTTGTGGATACCTCCAGCTCTCTGTTCTTCAGTTCAGGGAGCATCAATAAGAGGGAGCTGGCCGGGCATATTTTTGCAATCATCGCCCTGGCTGCGGTAGCCAATAATGACAAGGTGGGAAGCCTCCTTTTTTCGGATCATGTTGAGGAACAGATTCAGCCCCGGAAAGGGAAAAAGCATGTTCTTAAACAGATAACCCAGATTCTCTCGGTAGAGGAGGGAAGGAAGGGCTCCAACCTGGCACTGGCATGCAAGACTGCCTCACAGACCATGAAAAGACGGGGGATCTGCCTGATCCTTTCAGACTTCAGAACCACTAACTACAGAACAGAGCTTACCCTTCTTGCAAGGAAGCATGATGTTATTGCTATAAGACTTACGGATCCATTGGACAGGGATTTCCCCTCCAGCGGCCTGGTCAGTCTGGAAGACCCCGAATCGGGGCAGACTCTCAATGTTATGGGGACAGGACGTATGCGTCAGCAGTACCGGGATTTCTGGGAACATGAGCGCTATCTCTGGCACAAGAACTGTAAATCTGCGGGTGTGGATGTTCTGGAAATCTCCACAGAGGATGACCCGGCTGTGAAGCTGCTTCATTTTTTTGAAAGGAGAAAAAAGAAGGCATGAAGAAAGGATTCATTTTTTTTCTGCTCCTGCAGGCCGCTTTCCTGACGGCGGCGGATAATTACCAAATTCATAATCTCCGTTTTATGCCGCCTGAATACTATGTAGGTGATACAGTTGAAATGTCTTTTATTCTGAAGACGGATCAGGTCCATGATTTTACTGTACCCGAAGAGTTTCCTGATCCCGGTTGGCTGAATATTCTCTCCATGGATATTGAATCAAAGGGGAGTGAGACGGAAGTTACAATACGTCTGATTCCTTATTATCCCGGGACAAGGGCTCTTCCGCCTGTCGATCTGGGAGGACTAATAGTGGATGATCTTAAAATCTTCACTTCGACCCTTCTGAATCTGGAATCTTCAAGGGAGCTGGAAGGTGTCCAGTCTCCTCTCTTAATCCCCGGTACAAGAGCCGTGGGTGCACTCATTGTCTCTCTGCTCCTGGCATTGCCCATCCTGATAGTCATGGTTTATCGCTTTATCAGGCACAGAACCGGAGAGATCGTAAAAACCTATAAAATCAATCTACCCTATAGGCAGTTTCAGCGTTTGGTTCGAAAGATCAGGCGCTCCATGGTGAATATGCCGGAGAAGGAATTCTATATGACATTTACGGGAGGGTTGAAGAAATACCTCTCCACCCGGTTTCATCATGATCTGAGCAGTTCTACTACATCTGAAATTGAGAATCTGTTGGGACGGAGCCGTATACATGACACCCTGGCCCTCTCTCTGGTAAATCTGTTTCACCGTGTGGACCGTGTTAAATTCGCGGGTGATAAAATGCTGTACAGTGACCGGGAACAGCTTTTAAGTGAAGTGGAAGAAGTTTCGGAAGCACTTGAAGAGTGGAGGAAGAAACATGCTGACATTTGAATCACCGGCATATCTTTTCCTTCTGATTCTCCTCCCCGTCTTTATGTACCTGCGTCATTTCTCTCCCTCCTTCGGAAGAACTGTCAGAGTCTCCACAGGAGTCTGGAGAAAGGGTCTTGTTCCTATCAGACAAAAAATGCTTAAATTTTCATTGATTATTACAGCCTCTTTTTTCTGGTTGGGGATTTTTCTTCTAGGCCTGGCTCTCGGAGGACCGGCATTAAGTATTCATGAGAAAATACATCTGAATAAGGGTGCTGATATTATTATTGTTCTTGATCAGTCTCCCAGTATGGCCGCCCGTGATTTCCCCCCTGATACCAGGTTGGATGCGGCAAAGAACATGGTTAAATTTTTTGTCTCTGCAAGAAAAAATGACTCTATCGGCCTTGTCGGCTTCGGACAGGAAGCTGTTTTGAAGGTACCGCCTACAACAGATTACAATACATTCCTGAGGCGTCTTGAAAAAAGCAGTATTATGGAACTTGGAGAAGGAACTGCCATCGGAATGGGATTGGCCGTTGCGGTACTTCATCTTTCTGAAAGTACAGCGGATCAGCGGGTTATCATACTTATCACAGATGGTGATAATAATGCGGGAGAGATTCAGCCTCTGGCTGCCGCCTCTATGGCTGCACAGATGGGAATAAGAATTTACACCATCGGTATCGGAGCCGAAGGGGAAGTCCCCTTTGAATTTAAAAACCCCGAGACCGGGAAAATCATGTCCGGTGTACTGAACAGCCGTTTTGATGAAGAGCTCCTGGAGGAACTGGCAGAAACGGCTGACGGCAGTTTTTTTAAAGCCACATCATCGGGAAGTCTTGAGTCGGTGTTTCGTTCAATTGATTCCCTTGAAACCATAGACGAGAGGGTCCGTATTCAGGTTCGTACTATTCCCCTTTACAGATTTTTTGTGTTTATCGCACTTCTTCTGATTATGGTGGATCTGCTGTTCAGGAAAGTCCTGCTGAGGGAGGTGCTGTGAATATAGTCTATCCTGAGGTATTCTGGCTGCTGATTCCTGTAGCACTGCTGTTGTTGCCGGCGGCACTGAATTATAGAAAAGGGTACATTCTGCTTCTCAAGCTGGCCGGCGAGTGGAGGAAGGTGAAAACCACTCAGGTTTACATGATCAAGACCTTAATATACTGGATGACCATCATTCTTTTCTTTGTCTTTTCAATTCTAGCCCTGGCGGGAATATCATGGACCAAAGAGGCCGTACGTGATGATTCAACTGGTCTGGATATAATATTTGCTGTGGATATTTCCCGCAGTATGCTTGCCGCAGATATCACCGCTGACAGACTCAGCCGATCGGGAGAGCTTATCAGTTCCCTGAATTCCGGATTCAGCAGAACCAGGATGGGACTGGTGATCTTCAAGGGCGATGGAGAGGTTCTGGTACCCCTGACAGATGACCGCTATATCATGGAGACCGCAGTGAGGAGTCTTTCTCCCTCTCTCTATACTGTTCCCGGATCCGATATCAGCCGGGGTATCACTAAGGCCGCTGGCTCTTTTCCTGAGGGATCACCTGCAAAGAAACTGATTATTCTGATCACAGATGGTGAGGCTCTGGATGGTAATGCCGAGGATGCTGCACGTGAATGCTATCTGCAGGATATAAGCCTGTTTGTTGTAGGAGCCGGAACGGAAGAAGGGAGCCTGATATATAATTCCGACGGTTCCATTGTCTCTGACTCTTTGGATCAGGCGGTTGTCACAAAACTGGACAGATCCCACTTGAGTGATATAGTTGAGAGTGCTTCGGGCAATTATTATGATATTTCTGATGTGAAGACAGCGGGGATGATTATTGAAGATATCAAATCTTTACAGGAGGGGAGCGGGGCTGAAGGAATCCGTCTACAGGATCAGATGAATTATAGATTGTTTCTGTTTATTGCTTTAACTTTTCTGGTGCTGAATTTAGCTTCATCCCGTATCAGGTGGTCTAGATGGTATTAAAGAGAATTACTGTCCTCCTTATGCCGTTTCTCTTTCTCTCCTGTTCCCTTCTGGAGCCAGGAATGTCTGTGCTCCAGGGTAATTATGCCTACCAGCAGGGGAAGTATCAGAATGCACTTCTTCACTATCTGCAGGAAGAGGATCAGGGAAACCATAGAGAAAGAATACTTTATAATATCGCCACAATATATTATGCACTGGGTGAAGGTCCCTCGGCTCTGGAGCTCTGGCAGAAGTCGGAATTGTCGACGGATGAAGATGTACATTTTGCATCCAGCTTTAATTCAGGTGTAGTACTGTATCAGAGCGGTCAGTTTACTCAGGCCTATCATGCCTTCCGGCGAGCCCTTGAATTAAATCCGGGCTCCCTGGGAGCCAAGAAAAATCTGGAACTTACACTGGAGCGTCTTGAGGCTGAGTCAAGAACAGCCGACAGCAGGGCTCCCTCCTCCACAACAGAGGTCAGTGATGATGCCAGAAGAATTATGCAGTATATAAAGAGAAAGGAGGGCAGCCGATGGAAACAGCAGGAAAACGTTTCAGAATCAGATCAGGACTGGTAGTCCTCTTATTTCTTATTATTCCTCATTTCTCTGCTGCTGTAGAGGCCGAGTGGAAAGATCAGATTATTGAGAACCAGCGTTTCACTCTTAAATACATCACAACATACGGCGGGCGGCAGTCTGTTGATATACAGGATCCTCTCTGGCCTGAGGGGATAAGTAAAATTTCCGGGCCCTATACAGCGCAGAGAACGGTTCAGAATGAAGATGGTACTTTTGCTACAGTTCTGCAGGTCATCTATACTCTGAGGGGAAATAATCCCGGGATCTTCACAGTTTCTCCTGTCATCGTCAGCGATGGTTTAACAGAGCAGCGCAGCGAATCACTTCAAATTCCAATTCTCAGAAAAGATGAGGGTTTCCTTCGATACCCCCTGCTTCTGGATTGGGGAGAATCTCCGGAGACCCTCTATACGGGTCAGGCGGTTCCTCTGATTCTGATGATGAAGAATATGGAGGAGATCAGTCTTCCCGATTCTGTTTCTATAAGCACTCCTGAATCGGCTCTTCTGGAGCAGGTGAGAGGTCTTGGTGATATTCAGTATTCCAGCCTGGGTGAAAATACTCTTTTTCATGTTCCCATGCAGACCTGGATGCTAACTCCGTCAAAGGCGGGAGAGTTGACTCTTGGTTCCGTTCAGGTAAAAATACTCGGTCTGACCCGAAAAAGTGAAAAGCTTGATATAAACGTTCTTGAACTGCCCGAAGAGGTTTCCGCTTCCGGTGGTGCTGTAGGTGATTTTCAATTTTCCCTTGATATTTCAGAGAGCAGAACTACAGTGGATGAAGCTGTAGTTCTGACAATCCGAATAGAAGGGGTTGGGAATCTTAATTATCTTGAGCTGCCGGAGCCCATATTTCCTGAGTCAGTTACAGTTGTTGAAAAGGACAGTTCCAATTACCTGGCCATGGAGAGAGGATTTGAAGGCCGCCGGGAGATACAGTACATTATTACAGCCAAAGAGGAGGGGAGTTCTAATATTCATATCCCTCCGTTCAGCTGGCTGAATCCTGAAAATGCCAAGATCTCCTATTCTCCCTCAAGAGATATCAAGATTGATGTCCTTTCTCTTCTTGATACTCTCAAGGACAGTAATGCCAGGTACACACTGCTTTCAGCTGATGAGTTGATTGGAGGAAAGAGTTTTTCATTCTATAAAAGTCCTTCGGCTTATCTCCTTCTCCTTCCGGGTGTATTTATTCTGATACTCTCCCGCTTCAGGAAAGTAAGGAAGAGTCTTCTTCTCAGTTCTATATTGTTATCGGTCCTTTTCATGTCCTCTGCCCTCCCTGAGGATCTGGATCAGTCCTGGATTTCAGAGGCTGAAAATTATTTTGAGGCGGATGACTACGATTCTGCTCTTTCACTGTATTTGCGTTCAGCCCGTGATTGGCAGGACAACTGGGTTTTTCAGTACAATAAAGGGGTTCTTCATTTTCTGAACAAGGAGGATGCCCAGGCAGTAGCCTCTCTGAGAAAAGCTCTTTATATGTCAAACAGCAATGTACAGGTTCAGAATACACTCGAATCTCTTGAAGAGAATCTCGGTCTTGATAACCAGATAGATCTCTCAGTTCTGATGTCTCCCAACCTTGTTTTTTTCCTCTTTATTCTTACTGTTAATTTACTGCTTGTAACCATTGCCTGGCTGCTTATCAAGAACTCATCTCTGCCTGTTTTTCTTCTTCTCGTTTTATCATTGACTGTTCTGGGAACCGGTACCGAGCTGGTACGAAGTATCTGGCTTCTGAACAGGAATGAGGCCGTTGTCCGTCAGGATGTGGCTATAAAGAAAATTCCGGAAGTCCGAGGCAGCTCCTGGATTACCATTCAGGAGGGAACCTCGGTTGAACTGGTCAGTGATTACGAGAATTTCACCCTTATACGAAGTGCCTACGGACTTGAAGGCTGGATACTTAAGAAGGATCTGATTCCTGTTAACGGAGATTCTTCTGATGAAATTTGATGAAATACTTTCACAGTGGGATAAACAGCAGCGTTATAGAAAAGAGGAAGATCTGAAAAAACCTTCTTCTCCTGTGAAGAAAGATGAAGAAAAAATGGATGACTGGCTGGAAATGTATCCTCCCGACAGAAAAATGGGAGAGAGAAAAGAGGTTCCCGACAGGATCATAATACATACAAGGAAAAAAGAGATTTCAAGAATGGAACCCCAGGACAGCCTGGACCTGCATGGCTGGACAGGCAGGGAGGCCATCATGGAACTCGAGGGATTTCTCAAGAGATCAAAGAGGAAAGGCTTTCATAAGGTGATTGTTGTTCATGGAAAGGGATTGCATTCTCCTGGAGGAAATTCCGTTTTACGTCCGCTTGTTAAACAGTATCTTGAAAAATCTCCCCTGGTCAGAGATTACGGCCGCGCCAAAAGCCACTCAGGCGGCGGCGGGGCTACATGGATTCTGATCCGCTGAGGATCAGCGTTCTCTGTATATTATTCTTCCTCTACTGAGGTCGTAGGGAGACAAAGCTACTTTAACTTTATCACCGGGTACAATACGAATATAATGCTTTCTCATCTTACCAGAGAGGTGAGCCAGAATAATATGACCGTTGGCTACTTCTACACGGAACATTGTGTTGGGCAGAGACTCTTTTACAATGCCTTCGACTTCAATTGCTTCTTCTTTTGACAAACAAATAACTCCTGTTATTGATAGTGATTAGCATATTAGGAGATCAGATTGTCTTTGTCAACTCATAGAGACACTCTACTCCTTGACATTTTTCAGTAATTAATACAGATTATTGCGGATATAAATACCCCTTCAAAATAAGGTATGGTGACATGGATAAAGCGTTTGAAGAAAAGATGAAGTCAACTCTTCTGGAGATGAAGGAAGTAGTATTAAGAAATCTTATTTCCGAACATGAAGATTTCAAGGCTGCTGTAGAAGACCTTGGAGTGAAAGATCTGGCTGATATTGCCTCAAATGATATTGATGTGAGCACTCTTGAAGCACTCAGCTCTCAGGATACTCTCAGATTAACTAGAGTTGAATCAGCGCTAATCCGTCTTGAGAATGGAAAATACGGTGTTTGTGCCCTTTGTAATAAAAAAATATCTTTAGACAGATTGGGAGCTATTCCTTATGCTGTTCTTTGTATTGAATGCAAAAGTGCCAGTGAAAAGAAAAGATAATATCTTTTTTTTATACCTATAATTTAAACCGCAAAAAAAGTGTAATATACCGCTGCCCATTTTCCGATAATGATAATGAGATCATTACAGGATGGGAAAATGGAACTGAGATCGGTTTCCGGACAGGTTAATATAGCTCAAATAGCCAATATGCATAAGAATTCAGGAAGGATCAGTCTTCCTGTATCAAGAAGTATGACACCTTATGCCCAGTTCAAGTATGTTCAGGGTGTTCCTTCCAGTTCCAGTTCTTCCGGTGGATCGGTTCCTATCAATCGCCTGAGAGTTCTTAATACCCTGATCAACAGTCTTGTGAGTAATCAGTCAGATCCTGTGAAAGCACAGGATCCTTCAAAAATGTCTAATGAATCAGTTAAAGCTCTGATAGATCAGTATTCCAGTCAGCTTCATTCAGCCCTGAATACTCCCTCTCCCTACAGTACAGCCGGGGCTTCCTACAGTAACGGAGCTCTGGTCAATGTTCTTGTCTGAATTAAATTCATATTACGGACTAATTGTCGTCCTTTTAATTCTGACAGCCTTTTTCTTTTATCTTTTAATTCCCATCAGCGGAGCTTTTTATGCTCGAAAAAAATGGAGAACCTTCAGAATCAATCTGAGACGTTCTCTGGATCTTCCCATGGCTGTTCCCGGATTCAGCAGAAAAGATGGATCTTTGGGGCTCCACCGCTTTCTTGGGAATCTGGAAGCTATTGAGGGAGATGATCTGTTGTGGATACGGGGGGCTCAAGGTACCATTACAGCCGAAATGCGTAATGCCCGGGTATATAATATGACCGATACCGGCGACAGTTCAGAGCTGTATGAGAATCTATATCCCTATCCTCTGCCTAAAACTTCTCTGGTTCATATGTCCTGGGACGATATATTCTCTCTTACAGAAGGGACAAGGCTGTTTCTGTTCGGAGACCTGGAAGTTCACAATGGTAAATACTGTTTGAAGTCATCAAAAGAGATGCCCCTTACTGTTATTATTTACAATGAAGATCCTTTCACTCTCATTCCGCGGGCAGTCTGGTGTGGACGGCATAGTAATGAATTCTGGAATTTTATGACTCCCTGGTCTGTTTTGACGGGTACTCTCCTACTGCTTATCTCCTCTGTCTGGCTTATACAGAACAGTTATAATTATGCCGTAAATTTTATAAGTCTTTTTCTGTCTCTGATTCCGCTTATCCTTTTTCTTCCTCCCGGAGTCTTTTTATTCAACCTCTATAAATACTACTGGGATCAGGGAAGAAAGTACCGGGCGGAACGGGACCTGATACGACTGCCCCTGGGCTTTGGAAATGCTGCTGTGGAGTGTGAAGGCCATCATGTCGCCTACAGCCGTCAGCCAAGCGGCTGGAAGGGTAAGATTAAAAGAGTATGTTACCCGGTTACTGAAGGGCTGCTGCAGATGTCAGAGAAGGATAGAGACGGGCAATGCATCTGTTATCCCGATGATCCGGAAGTTCTGGCGCGCTACTGTCAGAGAAGGGCTTTTATGTTTGAGGGTTTGTCTGTCTTTGTTTTTACAGGGGGGCTGATTCTGAACTTTGCTCTATTCTGGATTGTGATGATAAGAATACTCTAGGAATAAAAAGCAGCCGGCGCCGGACCGGCTGTTCCATTCAGGTATCAGCTGCCTTCTTTTTTCTTAGCGAAATTGACGGTCAGCTTTCTCCCTCTGTAATCAATGCCGTCGAGATTGTCGATGGCGCTTTCTGCAGCAGGGCTGCCTATGGTAATAAAAGAATAATTATCTAAGATCTTGATATCTCCGATATTCTCACGCTCCACCTTACCGGTGTTGACGAAAAGATGTACCAGATCCTTTGGAAAGACTTTACGGTTACGTCCGATGCTTACGAAAATTGACTTACCGTCAGCGATAGTTCTTCTGTTTCCCCCTCGTTTATTTCCCATCTCCTTGAGCATATATGCTGCCACCCAGGATCTGAGAGCAAAGGGAACCTGTTTCTTAAAAGCTTTTTTATAAGCATTCAGAACATCAGGATCTTCCTGATTTTTAACCTGATCGATCAGGTTTTCGATAACAGGTTTAAGATCATCACTGTTAAAATTGTCCGGTTTACCCATGACTGATGTCTCCTGTAAAAAAATTGTCATTCCTATGAGGGAATGACCTGATAGTCAGTAAATCCGTAGAAATAGAAGTGTTGAAAAAGACCGGCGTACTTTTTGCGGAAAAAAATCTACAACTTTTTCGGATTTCTGAATAATAATTACAATATAATGGTGTATGTTTATTTGTCAACAGAAGTATGCAAGTCTGGAGGCCTGAATGGCTCAAAAAATAATCCCCTGTTTTTTCTTATTCTATCTCTCTTTTAGTCTGTTCTCTCAGGAGTACAGCTTCAATCAGGAAGAAGGAATGCGTTACAGGATTGTATCTGAAGTTAATGAATCGGTCTGGCTGGAGAAAAGTCTTTTGGGGCAGTCCACCATTCTGAATCGAATTGGAGTCGAGGTTCTCAGCTCAGATCCCGAGGGAGCGCTCCTGGAGGTCTCCTACGGCATTTCTGAGAAGTCTCTTGATACGGGGCTCTATATTTACAACCGGGATGATGTGAGGCAGTTTTACAGAAGTCACATTGGACTGTATGGGCAGATCCCTCTGGATGAATATCTTCCCTCGGTCCGCAATGTTCCTACATGGCCTGAGCATTCGCTGCAGCAGGGAGACTCCTGGTCTGCCATGGCAGAGGAAGTTCATGATCTGCTGCCCTTCTTTCAGGTGGATTACAGGCTGCATATTCCTTTTCGTGTTTTTTACACATTTGTCGGAGTCAGTGATTATGAAGGACGCTCTGTTGATATTATTGAGATCAATTATCATTTTTTAAAGAGAATCGATACCCTGTCACTGCCCCCCGACAGTCTGCCTGGAAAAGAGTTCGACATACCCGGTGGAGTAAGCGGAGATTTTAAACAGACCTATCTCTGGGACAGAGAGGCAGGAATCCCGGCTGCAGTGGAAGAGGAGTTCAGTATTTCCTATTCCATGGCATCAGGCAGAAATTATACCTTTAAGGGTAATGCCAAAGGCAAGGTAATTGAAGCGGATCAATGGATCAAGGAGGAAGTGAGGGACCGTATTGAAGATGCTGTTGAAGAGATTGATGATATTTCTGTATCCATCAGCGATGCCGGTGTTGTGCTTACACTGGACAATATACATTTTGTAGCCGACTCTTCAGAATTCCTTCCGGAAGAGGAATCAAAGCTTATGCAGCTTAAGGATATTCTGCTGCAGTTTCCTGAGCATGATCTTCTTATTACCGGACATACCGCAAAGGTTGGATTTTCCAGTGATGAAGGACAGCAGCTCTCAGAGGAGCGGGCCGCAGCTGTTGCATCTTTCTTCCTGAGTGAGCATGTGAGAGAAGCCTCCGGTATGATTGTGCAGGGCAAGGGCTCCAGAGAACCCCTGGGAGATAACAGCAGCGAAGAGGGTCGCAGGAAAAACAGAAGAGTTGAAATAACAATTCTTGATAATTGATCAAAGAATTCGTATTTTTATAAGAGGAAGAGCTAAGGAGAGACAACATGTCTGATATTGATCCGAAAATTGAAGAACTCCGGAATGATATGAACGAGAATCTCGGTCAGAGAGAATCGGTATGGCAGGAGTTGGGTCGTTTTCTACTGAATGAAGGAGAGAGCGAATCAGAATCAGGTCTTATGCAGGAGTACAGGTCTGCTGCACTTGAGATTGATAGCCGTATCTCCCTGATGGATCATCAGGTTCAGGAAATTGATGAAGCCGTTAAAACCCTGGATACACTTAAAGATCAGGATGAGGATCTTAAGGAGCGGAGATCAAAGGTTCAGAGTAATCTGACTTTGCTTCAGGAGACTCTTGGAGAAGATCTCTTTCATCTGATGAATTCTCAGGATCTGGATGTTCCCTGGAAAAAGGCTTTTGATCCATTGGTTAAAAGTATCAGTAAAATTCGGGATAATGAAACCGAACTTTTTCAGGTGGAAAGTTCTGCCGGTGAAAAGAATATTTTAAAGGGACTTGTGCAGCGCAGCAGAATGACCCTTTTAAAGAATAAGAAGAAAAGTATGGAGAGCTCTCAGACAAAGCTCTTTCAGAAATGTTTCACTGATGCCCTTTTGATGGGAGCAGGCAAGGGTGATGCATCTTCAAAAGATGCAGACCTTCTGGCTCCCTGGTTCCGTGCGGATAAGGAGTGGCAGGCCCTTGTGGCTGATGAAGAGAAGGCAGACAATGAGCGGACTGTTCTGAAAGAGAGACTGAAGGAACTCTGCGGAGCAAGAGGGGCCAAGAAGAGAATTGAGTTTCTTGATAAAGAGATTGTTGTTGAAAGAGAGCGTCTTGATGAAGCCCTTCGGAAATGGGGTGAGTCTGTTACAGGAGATACTCCTGAAAAACTGCTCAGTCTCCCTGAGGTCAAGGATGCCGTTGCAAAAATTGATTTATTAACTGAGAGCGCCATTCAGATCAATGTGAGTATCGAAAAATGGGAAGCCAGAAAAGATATTGAAAAACTGAGTACCGACCGGGAATATATGGAGCATAAGATTGAGACTCTGGAAGAGGAAATCCTGGCCAGGAAGCAGGAGATCAAAATTCTTAAAAAAGAGATCACTACCACTCAGAAAGAGATAGATAAAAAGAAAAGCTTTGCAGGCGAAGAGTAAGCTTCAGCAGCATAATGACTGCTGAGCTCTGTTCCGAAGGAAACTGAGCAGCTCTGTTATATATGGAAATATTTTTTAAACAGACTGTTCTTCGCTTTCCTGAAATGAAGATATAAGAGGATCAGCGAAATGGGCTGTGTAGCCGCCAGGACTATTAGCGACCAACCGGCTCTGCTTTGTCCCAAGAGGTTTGTATTAAGCCACAGATCTGTGAATAGACAGAGCAGTCCCAGGGCAATTAGAATAAAGGCGGCAATATTGCTGCCTCTTTTTTTTGCCCTTATGGAGGCTGTAACAGTGATATGGCTGCACAGTGCAGTGAAGAAGATAATCGGACCACCCAGCTTTCCTGATATTTCCGGAATGAGGTTTAAAGTCACCATGGTCTGCAGGGTTCCCAGCAGAATGAGAAAGATTATCCAGATGAGTTTACCGGGATGACGCCCGTTGAAGAGTGCTGACAGAACTATAAGCAGACATCCGCTGAGAGACACAATCGGATAGAGTGACCAGGTAACCGCTCTGTTTATCATCAGGTCTACAGCCACTGTGATCAAGAGGGGAACTAACATCCCGAAGGCCGATATCACAGAAGCCAGCTGAATCCTCTCTTTTCTATTCATTCTGGGAGCACGATGAATCATGAGTTCATCTTCCGGAAAGTTGCGGCCCGGAGCCGGATCTTCCAGGAATTTCTGAATAGCTGAATTGCACAGAGGGCATTTTACAGCTTCTGCCTGTACTTCTACGCCGCATCTTGAACAGTAGGGCATTATTAACTCCTTGTTTTTATTCAATCATGTTCTTTACATTATCGGAGCCATAACATTACCCCGGTGCTGAATCTGTTAAGGCCTAAGGGCCAAAGGGATTAATAAAAACGATTGCTTTCCATCCTCACACGAATATCCTTTTTCCGTAAAGACGTAAAAAAGAGCCGTTCCAGTTCTGTCTCTTCAATGAGACTACCGAAGGAAACTCTCAGTTCATCACCATAACTAAGGGCAGTACATTTGACTCTATTCCCGGTACTGGGAGGGGAATAGAAATCGAAGGACCGTACATGGGAGGTCATACTCTCGGGCAGCTTAACCTGTCCCAGATTACTGAATCCGCTGGTATAGTTATTTTCTCCCATAAATTTGTAGATGGAAGGCAATATCAGATTTTTAAATTGGAGGGGGAAAAGCCTGTTGATAATACTCAGTTCTCCCTTCATATTTCTTGTGATCTGCTGACTGAGAAATTTCCGATCCAGTTCATAGCGCATATAGTGATGTACCTTGGCGCAAATCTCTTCAAACTCATAATGCCCCAATCTGGGGTCAATCCAGGGCTCTACGGACAGAAAGAAATTCCTCATGGATTTACTGGGAAAGAGTGTTCTCAGGTTTACAGGAACATTCATCCGGATGGGCATTTTCTTTCTATGCTTTATCCCATTAATCTCAATTTTGTCCTGAACGGCCGCGATGAGCTGGGCTATCAG
Source organism: Oceanispirochaeta sp. M1 (assembly GCF_003346715.1). Taxonomy (NCBI): domain Bacteria; kingdom Pseudomonadati; phylum Spirochaetota; class Spirochaetia; order Spirochaetales; family Spirochaetaceae; genus Oceanispirochaeta; species Oceanispirochaeta sp. M1. The sequence goes on along the minus strand of NZ_QQPQ01000033.1, from coordinate 15,222 downwards.
AAATTCAGAGATGCTCACTCCGTATTTTTTTGACTGAACTTTCACTTCCTTAACAGACATTATTCCTGTGATTACATTGTACTGTCCGGGGGGCAGCAGCTTTCCTTTTAAATGAAAGGCTCTGGCTCCCCTCGTGGCTTCGGGGATCTTCCTGTCAAAATGACTATGAAAGGCATCTTCGAATTCCTCAGGATCAGCTGCTTTATTCAGGTCAAAAATTCCAGCCTCTTCATCGGCTTCAATTTTATGCCCCTTCAGTCTGAGGTACTGGGCTGTCAGTGTTTTCAATAAAGTGAGGGCTCCGTTTCCGTCGCTCAGGATATGTGAAAATTCCAGGGCTATACGGTTCTTATAGATCCTGACTCTGAAGAGAAATCTTCCCCGTTTTTTCAATGGCATTCTCATGCATGGATAGAGAGAATCTGCCTCTACTCTGGGTGGTCTGGGATTGGTCTCAAGAAAGTACCAGAAAAATCCGGATTTAAGGCTTACCTGATAATATGGGAAACGGGGCATAATATCTTTCAATGCACGTGATATGAGAGGCAGTGATACAGCTTCGTTCAGGCTGAGGCTGATTCTGAAGAGACTGCTGTTTCTTCGGCTTAGAAGAGCGGGATATATTTTCCCGGCATTGTCCAGCTTGTACCAGCTGCAGTCGTGATTGCTGCGGCTTTTCAATAATCTGAACATCTTCTTTTTCATCAGGCCTTGCTTTTCTCCAGTACATGCTTTTTATTTTTCTGATCTATGAGGATGACAATAAGGGGACCTGTCAGAATCAGAATGGCTGCGGGATAAAAATAAACCGGAGGGATCTCTCCGAATACAATAAATGAGAGGAATGAGGCAAAGAGAATCTGTGTCAGGTTTAAAAGAGACACAAGCTGTCCTCTGAGTTTTCGCATTCCGTAATTATTAATGGAGTGTCCTATCACCGTGCAGATAACGGCCAGACCCAGGATTGATATCCAATCATTATTGCTCCGGGGCATCATATCGGCTCCGGAGAAGAGGGCGATAAAAAAACAGACAAGTCCACCTGTTATATAGAGTGGAACCATATAGAACCACAATCGTGTATTTTTTCTATAGCGTCGTGCAAAAGCCAGATAGAAGGTGACAAAAATCATGCTTATGAAACAGAGAATGTCGCCTTTAAGATATTCCACCGCATAGTTACTGTCTTTCAGCCCCAGATAGAATGTGCCTGTAAGGGCAAGGAGACTGCCCAGGAGTTCCCATCTTGTGATTTTCTCTTTTATCATAAAGTACATTAAAAAAGGCATGAACATTGTACTCATGGTGGTGATCAGTGAAGCCTGTGCTCCCGGTATCATCCTGGCTCCGATTATCCAGAATATAAAATGGCCTGCCAGGAAAACACCGGGCAGAAGGGAAGGTATGATCTGACGTAATCGGAAGGGCTGATCATTGGCTTTCATATCCTTTATAAACCAGGGGAATAAAATAATAGATGAGAGGAGCAGTCTGTAAGAGGCCAGGGCCACAGGATGTATGGTGCCTATTTTTACAAAGACTACTGCAGCGCCGCCGGCTGCCATCCCGATCATCATAATGAATAAAATCAAATTCATTCCTCCCTCGATTCATCAAAGATACTCTATGCCCTGTGATTGAGCAAGTTGATCGAAAGAGCTGAGACTGTATCTTTTTTTTGTCCGGAGACCGCCACTGCCGGTTCTCAGATCAGTCCGGCAGTGTTTAAGTTCTGATAGATCCTAAAATTTTTTAATTTCCTCAAGAACAGTCAGGGCGTGATCCTTTGTCTTTACCTTATCAAAGGTATAGAGAACCTTTCCCTCTTCATCAAGGATGAAAGTGGATCGTATAATTCCCATATAAGTCTTCCCGTAGTTTTTCTTCTCCCCCCATGCTCCGAATTGCTGAATCACCTTTGTTTCTGGATCACTGAGCAGCTGAAAGGGAAGGTCATATTTATCAATAAATTTCATATGGCTTTTAACAGAGTCCTTACTGATCCCCAGGATTACTGTGTTTATGTCTGCAAACTGACTGATTTCATCACGGAAGCTGCAGGCCTCTGCGGTACAGCCGGGTGTATCGTCTCTGGGGTAGAAGTACACAACAACCTTCTGTCCTTTGAAATCTGAAAGATTCACTTTCTCGCCCTTATCATTTTCCAATGTAAAGTTTTCTACTGCATCGCCCGGTTTAAGCATGATTACTCCTTGTTGTTTTATACTCTTCCAGGAAAATACTGATCCTGGGGTTTCTCTTTAGTTTCATTATAATACCAGGGCAATAATATTGCCCCGATGTTTTTTTGCCTGGAATGAAGGGAGTACATTGTAAGTCCTGACTCTCAGAATGCTGTAAAAAGGAAGTAGAGACCAAAAAAACCTTCTGTTATTGACATTTTAAGTAAAAATGTAAATAATAAAATCTATGACATTGGCAACACGAAGTGCAATTATCAGCGGCCTGGGTAAAGCTCTGCCCCGCCGTAAGGTCAGTAATGCTGATCTCTCAAACTGGGTGGATACCTCGGATGAGTGGATCCGTTCCCATACGGGAATCGAAAATCGTTACCTGGCTTCCAAAGAAGAGAGCTGTTCATCACTGGGAATCGAAGCCTCCCGAACCGCTATTAAAAATGCGGGACTCGGAGCTGATGACATAGGTATGGTCATCGTTGCCACATCAACACCGGATTATAAAGCTTTTCCCTCTACGGCATGCCTTATTCAGGATGCCCTGGGCATTCCTGCTGCGGGAGCCTTTGACCTGGCTGCAGCTTGCAGTGGTTTTACCTACGGCCTTGAGACTGCACGCTCATTTATACAGGCGGGAAGCTGTGATCACGTACTCGTGGTAGGTGCAGAAGTGCTTTCCACTATCGTCAATTGGAAAGACAGAAATACATGTGTCCTTTTTGGTGATGGTGCAGGAGCGGCTGTCGTCTCTGTATCAGATGAAAGTGACAGGGGCCTGCAGTTTTCAAAACTACGTTCCGAAGGATCAGGCTGGGATGCTCTTATTGTTAAAGCAGGCGGTTCAAAATCTCCTCTTACTTCCGAGACAATCGATAAGATTGGTAATCCGGCAGATATGTATCTGGCCATGGACGGAAGAAGGGTCTATGAGTTTGCTGTCCGTGTCATATGCGAGACCATCACATCCCTTCTGGACCGGGCTGGAATCAGTAAAGAAGAGCTGAACTGGGTTGTTCCCCATCAGGCAAATCAGAGAATCATCCAGGCCGCATCCAAACGTCTGAGAATTCCTATAGAGAAGTTTTTCGTCAATGTTCAGCATTACGGCAATACGTCTGCAGCCACCATCCCCATGGCCCTTCATGATATGAGTGAGCAGAATCTGTTTAAAAAGAGTGACAAAATAATCTCTGTCGGTTTCGGCGGAGGCTTAAGTTACGGAGGAAATTATTTTATATGGTAGAATTTAAAACAGCCTTTGTTTTTTCCGGACAGGGTGCTCAGTTTCCCGGAATGGGAAAAGATCTTTGGGAAGAATATGCATGTGTAAAAGAGCTTTTTGAGAAAGCCTCTGATATCTGCGGTAAAGATATGAAGGCCCTTCTTTTTGAAGGAAGTGCCGAAGATCTCAAGGATACACAGAACACACAGACCGCGGTCTCCCTTGTTAACCTTTCAGTCAGACGAGCTCTGAATGAAGAGGGAATCCAGTCTGTATGTACAGCCGGGTTCAGCCTGGGTGAGTTTTCCGCCATGGTTGATGCAGGAATCCTGACAGAGGACTTAGTATTCTCTCTGGTTGCTAAAAGAGGCGAAATCATGGCCTCCACGGGAGCTCAGGTCATCAGGGAATATGGTGACGTGGGTATGGGCGCAGTAATCGGCCTCGACTTTGAAACAGTGGCTTCAGTGCTTGCCAATCAGAATGTTCCCAATGTCTATGCTGCTAATAACAATAGTCCTAAACAGGTTGTAATATCAGGTACAGTGGCGGGTATTGAATCAGTTCAAAACGCACTCAAGGAAGCAGGAGCAAGAAGGGTCATCCCTCTCAAGGTCTCCGGTCCCTTTCATACACCCCTGCTGTCAGGCGGAAAAGAAGCCCTGGCAGATTTTCTGGGAGGCCTGAAATTCTCGGATCCTGTAAAGGATTTCTACTCCAATGTAACAGGAACTCTTGTCGCTACAGCAGATGAAGCAAAAGAACTCAGTATTCAGCAGATGGTCAGCCCCGTACAGTGGCTGGTGATCGAAAAGAATATTGCTACATCCGGAATTACCAGGGTAGCCGAAAATGGTCCCGGATCAGTTCTGACAGGTCTCTGGAAGAAGTCCGGTATGGAGCAGTCTGCCACTGCATGTGGAACTCTTGAGGCTCTCAAAGGAATGGCCGGAGCCTGAGCTTCGGAATATAATTAAGATTTTATTACTGTCCCATTAGGGCAGGAGGTTTATAATGAAGGGAAAGAAAGTTCTGGTTACCGGCGGATCCCGGGGTATTGGAAAGGAAATAGTAAAAATTTTTCTGGAAGAAGGTGCTGATGTTCACTTCATCAGTACCAGCCCCAGTCCCCATATTGAAGAGATGGAGACTCTGGCTACTGCCAACAAAGCCAGCGTAACCTGGCATCAGGGTAATGTTGCCGATGAAGCACAGATGATAGCCATTGTTGAACCCCTGGCCAAAGAGGGCCTGGATGTGGTTGTAAACAATGCAGGTATTACCCGTGATGGTCTTATTTTTCGTATGAGTCTGGAGCAGTGGGAACAGGTGATGCAGGTCAATCTGACAAGTGCATTCATCATTTCCAGGATTGCGGCATCACAGATGATCCGTAAGAGAACTGGTTCCATTATCAATATGAGTTCTGTTGTGGGAATAACAGGTAACGGTGGGCAGTGCAACTACTCAGCATCCAAGGCCGGAATGATCGGTCTCACCAAGAGCCTTGCCAAAGAGGTCTCTTCAAGAGGTGTAAGGGTCAATGCTGTCGCCCCCGGTTTTATTGATACCGATATGACAAAGGACCTGGGAGATAAGATAATGGATGAGCTAAAGAAGCAGATTCCTCTGGGCCACACAGGGTCAGGACGTGATATAGCAGAAGCAGTACTGTTTCTTGCTTCGGACAGAGCCTCCTACATCACAGGTCAGGTCCTGAATGTAGATGGCGGAATGGTAATGTAGTCCTGCAGGACAAGCTGGAACTGGTAAATAAACTCGTATGGCCCCCTCGGTCTAACGCTGGAGATAGGAGTATTTAGATATGAAAAGACGTGTAGTAGTTACAGGAGTGGGAACAGTTAACCCCGCAGGAAACGATATTCCCTCTTTCTGGAAATCCCTGAAAGAAGGCAAGACCGGAATCGGTCCCATAACCCATTTTGATACAGAAGGGTTTGCTGCAAAAGTTGCAGGAGAAGTCAAAGATTTTGATCCTTCCCAATATATTGACAGAAAAGAGGCCCGTAAGATGGCCCGCTTCACTGTTTTTGCCGTAGCATCTGCCGTTCAGGCTGCCGAAGATGCAGGACTCAAGGAAGGAAACTTTGACCCCTATAGAACAGGTGTATGCCTGGGAAATGGAATCGGAGGCTTCGAAGTTATCGAAGAAAACATGATGCAGCTCTTTAAAAGAGGTCCCTCGGGAATCGCTCCCATGACCATTCCCAAGATGATCTGTAACGAAGGACCTGCTAATGTCTCCATCAAGTTGGGACTTCATGGACCATCCACTGTTGTAGCCACTGCCTGTGCCAGTGCCACCGATGCCGTAGGCCAGTCTCTTGATCTGATCAGAAGCGGAAGAGTCGACTGCATGTTCACCGGCGGTATGGAAGCTGCCATCACTTCTTTCAGTATTGGAGGGTTCTCCAAGATCCAGGCTCTCTCCACCAAATATAACGAAACCCCGGAAAAGGCATGCCGTCCCTTTGACAAAGACCGTGACGGATTTATCATGGGAGAAGGTGCAGGTGTTCTGATTCTCGAAGAACTGGAACATGCCAAAAAAAGAAACGCACCCATCTATGCCGAGCTCGTAGGTTATGGCTCCACCTGTGATGCCGGGCACCTCACTGCACCGGACCCTGATGGAATTGGTGCCGCTGCCTCCATGACACTCGCTCTGGATGATGCTGGACTCAAGCCCGAAGATATTGATTATATAAATGCTCATGGAACATCCACTCCTACTAACGACCCCATTGAAACCAAGGCCATTAAGCTTGCCTTTGGTGATCATGCCTATAAACTGAAGGTCTCTTCCTCCAAGGGAGTGACTGCACATATGGTCGGTGGTGCAGGTGGTGTGGAAGCCATTGTCTCCGTGCTGGCTATCAAAAATGGATTTATCCCCGGTACACTGAACCTGGAGAACCCCGATGAGGGCTGTGATCTGGACTATGTACCAGGAGCAGGAATTGATGCTGAAGTTAACACCGTATTAAGCGACTCCCTTGGATTCGGCGGACACAACGCCTCCATCATTTTTAAGAAGTATAAGGATTAATTTATGTCAAAAGAAATGGAACAACTCCTTCCCCATAGAGCCCCCTTTCTATTTGTAGACCGTCTGGAAGATGTGTCTGAAGAGGGCTGTACAGGTTATAGAAAATACACGGATGATGATTTTTTCTTTAGGGGGCATTTTCCGGAATACCCCGTAGTTCCCGGTGTACTCCTTGTGGAGGCCATGGCACAGTGCGGTGGTGCGGGACTCAAACAACAGACCAAGGAAGAAGGCCTCTTCTTCCTGGCATCCATCGAAAAAGCCAAGTTCCGCCGACAGGTTCGCCCCGGTGATGAAGTCCGTATGGAAATCGTTAATGAGAGAATCAGCGGAATGATGATCAAGCAGAAAGGAAAAGCCTTCGTCGGTGATGAAATGGCCGCCGAAGCATCCTGGATGTGTATCATGAAAAAGGAAAGCTAAATGATATTAGAACCTAAAATTATGAGAGGCGTCTGCCTTACTTCCCATCCTGAGGGATGCGAGAAGGAAGTCCTCAATCAGATAGATTACGTAAAGTCCCAGGGCAGCATTGATATGCCCAGGAGAGTCCTGGTGGTGGGATGTTCAACCGGATTCGGTCTGGCCTCCCGCATCACAGCCACTTTTGCCGGCGGCTCTGAAACCATCGGTGTTTCCTTTGAGAAAGGACCCTCTGACAAAAGATCTGCCAGCCCCGGCTGGTACAACAATAGGGCCTTTGACAAGGCCGCTGCTAAAGCAGGCATCAAGTCCCACACCCTGGACGGTGATGCATTCTCAGACGGCATCAAAGATGAAGCCGCCGCATGGATCGGTGAAAACTGGGGACAGGTGGACATGATCATCTACTCCCTGGCATCCCCCGTCCGTAGGGATCCCGAAAGTGGAGTGACCTACAGATCCGTACTCAAACCAATTGGAAAACCATACACGGCACAGTCCGTGGATTTTATGACTGCAGCAATAAGCGATGTAACAATTGAACCTGCTGCAGAAGAAGAGATCGCCCCCACCGTAAAGGTAATGGGCGGTGAAGACTGGGCGCGCTGGATATCACAGTTCAAAGCCGCAGGCCTCCTGGCCGAAGGTTTCAGAACCGTATCCTATTCCTATATCGGCCCCGCCGTAACCTATCCTGTTTATCGGGAAGGAACCATCGGCAAGGCCAAAGAGGATCTGGAAAACAGCGCAGCCTCACTCACATCTATGCTGAAAGATGTATCCGGACAGGCCTTTGTGTCTGTCAACAAAGCTCTGGTTACTCGTGCCAGTTCTGTCATACCCGTCGTGCCCCTCTATATGGCCCTGCTTTTCAGAGTCATGAAGGAAAAGGGCATTCACGAAGGCTGCATCGAACAGATGTACCGCCTCTTCTCGGATCGTCTCAAACCGGGAGCAGGAGTTCTCGTAGATGATAAGGGACGTATCCGTGTAGACGACTGGGAAATGAGAGAGGACGTACAGAGCGAGGTCTCAGAATTATGGGACCAGGTCACTACAGAGAATATATCTGAGCTATCGGATATAAAAGGTTTTCGTGAGGATTTTCTAAAACTTCACGGATTCAATGTAGAAGGCATCGACTATGATAAGGAGGTGGATCTTACAGCATATTAAGTATTGTTAATCTTTTAAATGCAGTTGTTATTGACATAATGTCACACTCGAGTACGTTGTGCTTTCGTGGCAAACCCTAAAAGAAACTGCACTTAAGGCTGATCCTGTCCGGGACCGGCCTTTTTTTTTGCATGCCTCTTCCTCAGCTGCCGGCCGCATCATCGGGAAGGAAAAACTTCAATCCCCGACGGGTAAAGGGATTGTTGTAAGCTCCAGATATTCGACTTCTACAAAATATCCTGTTATACTTGTATTATGCCAACGCTATCAATGTTTTTTGGAATTGTGATTAGAATGTATTTGGGGCGGAAAGAACACAATCCACCACATTTTCATGCTTACTATCAAGATTCAAAGGGTGTTTTTGATATCAGCAAATGTGAATTGACAGAAGGAAATTTACCCAGAAGGCAAGTAAAGTTGATTGAAGCATGGGCTGAATTGCATAAAGAAGAATTATTGGCGGATTGGAGATTAGCCCAGAATGGTGAAATCCCGTTTAAAATTGATCCGCTTAAATAGGAGTGAATATGTATAAGGCTGTAATAGATGTAAAACCTCTTGCTGATTATATGCTCCAGATAACATTTGAAGATAATACAATTAAGAAATTTGATGTAAAACCATATCTTGGAGTTGGTATCTTTTCTGAATTGAAAGATATTGGATTGTTCAATTCTGTAAATGTAGTATTTGATACCATCGAATGGCCAAATGGTGCAGATATAGATCCTGAAGTCTTATATCAAGAGAGTATTGTTATATCCACTCAATCCATAGCTTAAGAATTATTTATTAACGAATATCCCCACTGCTCTTTCTCGAGTTTTATCGCTCTTATGTTGTACCATTAATCCTGCCCTTTACCTTCCGGATAAAGCGTCCGTCAATGGCAAGCAGTCCTATTCCGATTATGAACATTCCATAGATATACTGCATCTTAAAATCTTCTGACAATAAAAAGACTCCCAGGACTACGGCTACAATGGGAATCAGGAATGTAACAAGGAGAACATTGGTTGCTCCTGAATTAGAAAGGATCTTGAAGTATACAATGTAGGCCACAGAGGTAGAGAATAAAGCAATCCCGATTATTGCTCCCCATACCTCTAGAGGAGGAAGGGGGAGATTCCATGGCCTGTCTATAATCAGCATAACAGGGAGCAGGATTGATGAGGAGCAGATAAGCTGACCTGTGGAAGTAATAACCGGATCGATATTCATGGATTTAAAGCGTTTCCCCCAGATCCCGGCAATGGAATAAGAGAGAGATGCGGTTAAGATAAAGATGATTCCCAGTAATTCATTTGATCCCCAGGTTAGTGAATCGAATCCGATAAGAACCGAAACACCCAGAACCCCGAAGAACACACCCGTTATTTTCCCGGCATTTATCTTCTCGTCCTTTGTCAGGAAATGAGCAGCCGTAACCGTGAAGAAAGGTGTTGCCGCAATCAGGATAGAGGCGAATCCGCTGCTGATATACTGCTGTCCGCTTACAATCATAGTAAAGGGAATTACATTGTTCAGAATCCCCATAACAAAGAGACTGAACCAGACCTTTTTATCTCTTGGAAATTTCCTTCCTGTTATGAATATGAACAGGAGTAACAATGCGGCTCCGGTAAAAACCCGAAGAAAAACAATAGTGAAAATAGGCAGGGCTGTAAGTGCTATCTCAACAAAGAAGTATGATCCTCCCCAGAGAAGCGAAAGGAATGTTAGAAGCAGCCAGTCTTTTTTATTCATCTATTATTCTCCTGAACTATTAAAAGCTATTATAGATGAGCCTCTTTCCAAAGAATACGAATCCTGCAGTATAATTGTATTTTATCCATGTTTATGGGATCTATTCTGATTTGAGAACAGTGATTTTCCCGAACATAAATGTAAAAAGTGTCATAGTCAAATAGTGCCGGACAGGCTATAATTATATATATGCCGAAGATAATTGATCACGAAAAAAGAAAACAGGAAATCCTTAAACGGGCATTTGTAATATTTGCCCAGAAAGGATATCAGGATACGAATCTCTCATATATTGCCGACCGCTGCGGAATCTCCAGGCCCACCCTATACCTCTACTTTAAAGATAAGGAAGAGATCTTCTACTATGCTGTTAAGCAGATGACCGAAGGAATGTTTCACGATTACAAGGGATTGATTGTAGATAATGGCCAGAGTGAGCTTGAAAAACTGAAGTTCATCTGCCGGGATATTATTGAGAAGAGTTACAGGAAACGAGATTTCTTTTCCTCTCTGGCAGACTTCCTTTTTCAGATGAAACGTCAGGGTAAGGACTACTCCAGGGATATTGAGAAAAGGACTGTCGGCCTGATCTATCTTTTTTCAATCATTATCAGAAAAGGGATAAAAACCGGTGAGTTCAGAAAGGTCCCGGCCAAAGAGACGGCCTATCAGCTCTTCAGCCTGATTGAAGCCTTTGCTTTTCAGATCGCCATGATAGAGAAGTTTGAACCCTCAGGGGCAGTCTCTGTGACTATTTCCTATCTGGACAGTCTCTCGGTCAGCTGTACCTAGGGTTTCAGAATTTCAATCAATTCAGATAATTCTCTTATCTCGAAATCAGCCTTATGGGGTGACTGGTTTTCCCAGCCACCGGGGTTATACCAGCAGGTCTGTAATCCCGCAGCTATTCCCCCCCCGATATCTGAGCTCAGACTGTCACCCACCATCAGCACTGATCTGTCCATGGGTACTCCCATCTTCCTGCAGGCTCTCCTGAATATTTCTACATCAGGTTTGCTGACACCCTCTTTTTCTGAAATAAGCAGAGCATCGAATATACTTTCATAATTCAGAGCCCCAAAGCGGGCCTCCTGGACCTTTGTCAGACCATTGGTGATTACTGCCATGGGATACTGTCCCTTGAGCTGTTCCAGAAGTTCAGTGGCTCCCTCAAGGGGAAAGGCACCCTTTCCAAGGGCCGTCAGATAATGCTCGGAGAGCTCCTCGGGGTCACCATCATATTGTTTAAGTTCTGCAAAACGGCGGAAACGTTCCAGCTTTAGAACATCCCCCTTAATAAGTCCTTCTTCAAGTTCAATCCATATTTTGTCATTTACCTTGTGGTAGGAGGAGATGAAATCATCAAAGGATGCACTATCTTTCATAAAGCTCTGCAGCTCTTTAAGAGCCTGGATCTCAGCCTTTTTGAAATCCTGAAGGGTTCCGTCAACGTCAAAGATTATGCTTGTGATTTTCAAGTGAATTCTCCATTTATATCGTAATAGGGAGGATGAATAATAATATTATAGAATTTAATCTACATCTTGAGTAATTTTATAAATAGGATTTTTATAATTACTTTGACAGAGTTCAATTAACTTTTGTCTGCTTGATATTCCAAATTTTCTATAAACTTTATTGAGATTTTGTTTCACGGTTCCTTCCTTAATTTCTAGATGTCCGGCAATTTCCTTATTGGATAAATCAGTATTTTCACAGAGGACTTTTATGATAGATTCTTCCCGCTCTGATATTTTATATTTTTGTAAATCAATTGGCTGCCATGGTTCTGTTAATATTTCAATTTCTGAGTATAGTTTAGAAATATTGTGCTCCTTTTCCTTAATCATTTCTTTATATTCAACTATGTCGTTTATCAGTAATTCTAATTCCTTTTCTTTTGAATTAATTGCAGACTTGAAACTCTTTTCTATCTTAAGGATTCGATTGATTTCTGAATTATAAAGTATATAGATAATTGTAAAGAAGAATATAAAGTACAAAATATAGTTAAAACTAAGTCCGAAGGAATAATTGCTCTTTAAGTAAAATGAGTATTCAATAAAAAAAATCATAGATACAGTAATTGATATAATTTTAGTTCTAACATGATTTTTCAGCATTCCATATTTATACATCATCAAAACGGCAATAATGATAAGGCCATATCCATTATATGCCTCATGGTTATCTAGGATTGCTATAATTCCATTTAGATAGATTATCAGTACTTGAAGATATAAAACCAATATGCTTGTTTTCCTTCTTAGTATTAAGAAAAACAGTGAAAATATAACTAATAAAAATACTTCCTTACCTAATAAACTTTCTCTTATTGAGAAACCGCTATAGACCATGAATATAAAGTTAGATAAGGCGACCAGGAAGCCGACTATTGCTATAAATGTAGATATTTTTATTTGTATTGCATGAACTTCATTACTTATTTTAGTCATAATATCCTAATTTTTGAGTGGATGTGTTAAATAGTTTTGTTGACATAATTCAATAGTTTTCTGTCTATTGGCAACACCAAGTTTTTTATAAATTCTGTTCAGATTTTGTTTTATAGTTCCTTCTTTTACTCCCAAAGCTGCAGCAATTTCCTTATTAGTCAGCTCAGTATTTTGACAAAGTTCTCTAATGGTTCGTTCTTCCTGCTCAGAGATTTTATACTTGCCAAGATCAATAGGTGTCCATGGCTCATTAAGCTTTTCGATATCATGATTAAGGTTGTTGATCCTTGTTTCCTTCTCTTTGACAATGGCCTGATATCCTTCCAATTCATAAGTAAGCGTGCGTAGTTCTTCTTCTATTGATTCTATTTTTTCATTAACTTTTGTTTCTATTTTCAGTATTTTTCTTATTTCGTCGGTATAAGAAATATGAATGAATGATAAGAAAAAGATTAAATATATTATGTAGTTTAAGCCAATTCCAAGTTTTACGTCTTGTTTAAGAAATACTGATAATTCAATGAATAAGACTACAAATATTCCAATGAGGAAGAGCTTCAACCTGGCATGTCTATTAAAGTAGCCATATTTATAGCATAGAGCGACAGACAGGATTACAAATCCAATTCCGTTAAACGTTTCATAACCATCAATTATTGCTATTGCTGCATTAGCAAATAGTATAAAAATCTGTATCAGTTGGATAATCCGGGTTTTAAAATTTCTAGTGATAAACAGTGCTAAAGAAAAGAATAATACTACATAAACTGAAAGTTCAGAGAAGGGCCACCTGGATACTCATTTTTCTTATTATTGTAAATGTGGTCATGTTCAAAATCACTACCAGGAAACCTACAATAGAGATAAATAGTGAAATCCTTTTTTGAGTTATCTCCAATCCTTTGTTCATTATTTATTCCTATTATTAAATTAGATTGTTACTCACTCAAGGAATAATACTAAAGTTAATACTTAAGAAATTATTATATGAATAAGTTCTTTATAGTAAACATTATTCCTTAACTCAAACAATAAATAATATATGAATTGATCATACACTAACTAAAGTTATTTTGAAAATAATCATAAGTCATGGCATAGTTTCTATGATATCGGTAGATCGTGTAAATAAATTTTATCATGGATTTTGAAATGTTGAAATCATTGAATACAAGTTTCACGATATATGCTGGTAGCTGGATATGCTGATCTTATTTAATAATAATGAGGTGGATTTCTAATGGTGAAGAAAGTAATGCTTGCTCTTCTGGTATTTCTAATTTTCTTAACTTTCTCCTGTGAAATGGATTCGGGTGATGAATCAGGAACCGGTCAATACAATTCTGTGTCTTATTACAGTACTAATTCTGTGTCAGGATCTCCACCCATTGACGGGCAACAATACCAAATTGGAGATACAATTACTGTTTTGGGTAATCCCTATAAACTGAGGCAGCCTGGATCTGTACTGACAGCCTGGTTGAGTACAGCAGGCATTCATAATTTTGGTGACCAGATTTTGCTCACTGAGGAGATTTTATATAATAGCAACTGTTTAAGTTTTGAACCTGTCTGGAGAGAGGGATATTCTATTGAGTATTACGGTAATGGAAACACATCAGGGTCTATCCCTATTGCTATTGATTATGTTCAGATAGCAGAAAATTACACCACTCCTGATAATACGGGAGAGCTCAGTAAAGCCGGTTTTCAATTTGCAGGCTGGAGCAAATCACCCTTTGGTTATATTAATGGAGAGCTGATAAGACCTGGTGATGAAATAATTCTGGATAGTAACGCGAGATTGTTTGCTCAATGGGAGTTTAATGATCCCGGTATACAACATTATTCAGCAGATAATGTCAGTTTCAATATGACTCATGTACCAGAGGGTATTGATAGTCTAGATTATTTTTGGAACGACATCGAAGAATGGAAACACCCTTTCTGGATCTCTGAGACTGAGGTCACTTACGAACTCTGGTGGACTGTTAGAACATGGGCTGTTGCCAATGGCTATGATCTGGATCTTGGTTGTGAAGGAGGTCGAGTTGGTTCAAATACATCTGGGACGGTTCCTTCAGTCAACAAAAATAATCCTGTGACCAATATCTCATGGCGTGGGGCTATTGTTTGGTGTAATGCCCTGACTGAATGGTATAACGCCAATACAGGTTCGAATCTTGAACCCGTATATAAGAGAAATAATATAATAATAAAGTCTTCTATAGGTGATGATGGGATGGCTTGTGATACGCTGCTTCCCAATACGGATGCCGATGGTTTCCGCCTGCCCTTCAAAGAGGAGTGGCTCATCAGTGCCAGGTGGACAGACTCTCTGCAAGCCTCAATCCAGAAACAGCAATTTGATAATGGTTCATATGATCAATGGTCTTTTAACCCTGAGACTATCTTACCTGGATTTCCCCTTTTCAATGATAATGACAATCCCAGTGGATCAACAATAGCCTATGACGATGTTTCATTAGGGGGGAGTGAACCGGCAAAATCTTCCAATGATACTTTTTGCGTATATGGTAATTATTGGAATGGCAGTTCATGGATTTCGACAGGAGTAGAATCAACCGCAGATGTCGGGTCGTTGGGTGCTGACAGTAAGAATACATTGGGATTATATGATATGGGTGGAAATGTTGCAGAGTGGGTTTTCCATGATAATCTCTCATCACAAGTATACGCTTATGGTGGTAGTTGGGATGATAGAGCTGATAAATTGAGAATCTATGATGGCAGAGTTTCAAGACAAAGAGATTCAGACGATCTATATACTGGCTTCCGAACCCTATGTGTCAACATAGTTGAAGCATCAACTTTTTAAGGAGATATTCAATTATGAGATACAGTTTAGGATTCAGAGAATCACAGTTAAGGAAAGTTTTACCACCGGTCAACAGACCAATTTCAGAT
>NZ_QQPQ01000032.1 GCF_003346715.1 Oceanispirochaeta sp. M1 | reverse complement strand
TTGCGTTCAGCTTCCTTCAGATTCCACCTCACAATGGACACCCTTGCTGTTCAGCTAGCAGTTCCCCCTATCGGGTCTGCAGGAGACTTTCACTCCCAAGTGGATGCACCCTGCTGGGCGCACTAAATAAAAATAGCCGGCTAACACCGGCTATGTGGACGCACATTCCTATGCTGTCTCCAACTGGACGCATAATACTATGCTGTCTCATATTTATATATCTGCTTAAAAAGTCAGACTATTTATTTTAATAATCAATGGCGCCGGACTCATCCGGCAAGATGTTTTAGGCGGTAGGTTTTTCATATATCCCCCTTACTCTTTACTCACTTATAATTCTAAACCATTGTTACAGAAAATCAAGGTCTACTTCATGTTTTTTGTGGATTATTTTCTCCGGCTGTTGTAATGTGTATAAAGCCTGAAAGACTACTATTCCGGAGGATCTCTTCCATTTGAGCATACTTAATGAAGCCTATCTCAAAGAACAGCTTATCACATATATCGGTAATAAACGTCGTCTCCTTCCTCTGATACATCAGGCACTTCAGAAAAGCAGAGACAACAGCGAGCAGGCTGTGTTTACAGATATGTTTGCCGGCTCGGGTGTTGTGTCCCGTCTGGCAAGATTGATGGGCTATCAGGTCTATTCCAATGACTGGGAGGAATATTCACGAATACTCGGTGAATCCCACCTGACATTAAATCAAAATGATATTCCCAATCTCTTCGGCAGCAGTAATTCACTACAGGAATTGCTTAATGAGATAAATAATCTTTCTATGCCGGCCGAGGAAGAGCGCTACATGTCTCTCTATTATTCACCTTCTGATGAAGATATCCAGAAAGCCGATTACAGGGTGGAACGCCTTTTTTACACCAGGGAGAATGCATTGCGTATTGATGCAATCAGAAATTATATTGAGTATAACTTTCCCCCTGATTCCACTGGAGACAAGCTGAAGATAAGAAATCTGCTTATCGGCCTTCTTCTGGGAGAGTGTTCAAGGCATACAAATACATCAGGAGTATTCAAGGCTTTTCATAAAGGATTCGGAGGACATGGAAAGGATGCCCTTCAGAGGATTCTCAAGACAATTGAACTCCCATATCCTGTACTTCCTGAAAATGCGGCTCCAGCCAGGGTATTCCGCACAGATGCAAATGACCTGGTACGATCAGACGAATTACCTGATGCGGATGTCACTTACATGGATCCTCCCTATAATCAGCATCAGTACGGCAGCAACTATCATATACTCAATACGATTGCCCTCTGGGATAAAATTCCGGCACCCATGATTCTTAATGAGAAGGGTATTCTCAAGGAGAAAGCCGCAATCAGAAAAGACTGGATTAAAACCAGATCCTCCTACTGTTATAAAAACAAGGCCTCCGAAGCTTTCTCAGAGTTACTGAAGAACACAAGATCCAAACGGATTCTCATCAGTTACAGCAATGATGGTGTTATCCCTTTTGAAACAATGATGAATATTTGTGAAGAGAAAGGAAAAATAAGCATTATCAGCAATGAATATACAAAATACAGGGGCGGCCGTCAGAGTAATCACCGCCTGCACAGCAATATAGAATTTGTAATGGCGGTAGATACAGGACTCCCTTCAAATACATATTCAAGGAATAAAATCAGAAAGATTCTTCTCCTCAGAGAGTTGGCTCTTATGGAAAAGAAAGTGTATAAAATCAATTCTCTTGCCCAGGCATTCGGAGATTTAACAGGGTGTGAAATAAACCTTATTTACAGTGGGAATCCCCTGAGGCTGAATCTGAAACAATCCCTCTTCCTGACAATTGAAAGTAATCTGAAAAACTGGTCCTCTTCTTCACTTAAAAAACTGCTTTATCTTCTGGAAAGCTGTGCATGTAAAAGCAGGACGGAGGAGTTAAAACAGATATTCAGCATCATTGAAAAATCAGGACCTCAGCCCGCTATTTTAAAAAAAGAGCTTCCAAGACGCATCAGGATGCTGGCCCATAAAAAGACAAAGGCAGAATATAGAGAAATCCTGACTCAGCTGGATAATCTGCGCATGAAACATGACATGAGCTCCATTGACAGAGAACTGGATCAGATTAAAATACAGGCAGAAAAAAGGTTTGAAGAATAATATGAAAAAAACTATTGTATTTACCGGTGGAGGGACAGGCGGTCATGTCTATCCTGCACTTCCAATTATAAAAAAACTACAGGATCAGGGATACCGTATTCTCTGGATAGGCTCTCACAGGGGTATCGAAAAAAGAATTGTCCAGTCCTGGGGAATTGAATACAGAGGAATCAGTACAGGTAAACTCAGACGTTATTTTTCATTGAAAAATTTTACAGATATATTCCGTATTAAACTGGGCTTTTTTCAATCACTCAGAATCCTGAATAAAATAAAACCAGTTCTTATATTCTCAAAAGGGGGTTTTGTTTCTGTACCTCCTCTTACAGCCGGATATATCCTGAAGATTCCCTGTTATACCCATGATTCTGATGTTGTACCCGGTCTGGCGACCAGGATCAATCATAAGATGACACGTAACACCTTTCTAGCCTATGAAGAGAGTCGTTCCTATCTGGGTGGTAATTCAGAAAAAATAGTCGTATCCGGCAATCCTGTGCGTGAAGAGTTTTTTGACAAAAATCAGAAACTGCCCGACATATGGGAAAAAAGGATAGGGGAGCGTCCTCTTCTGATGGTTCTCGGAGGAAGCTCCGGAGCCAGTCAGATCAATGAACTGATACTCGAATCTCTAAGTGAACTATGTTCCCGATATACGATTATTCACCAGATGGGTGATGAACTGTTTAAAGAAGACAATACATCAGAACATTACTATCCTGTCCCCTATCTTAATGAAGAACTCCCCGCTCTCCTCAGAAGAGCGGATATCGCTGTAGCACGCTCGGGTGCAGGGACTCTCTGGGAGCTTGCTGTAAGCGCTACACCTTCCATCCTGATACCTCTGCGTGCAGGAAGCAGGGGAGACCAGATTCTTAATGCTGAGATGCTGAGAAAAAGAGAAATGGCAATCGTTATTGAAGACGAAAACCCGGAATCTTTTCAGATCAGAGATCTGCTGATAGAGCTTGCAGATAACAATGAGAAATTAGAACGTATGAAAGATAATTGCGCAGGTTTTATGAAAAAGAAAGCCGAAGATGTTATAGTGTCTTATCTGATCAAGGAGTCATAATGGATTTGGGTATTCTGGATATTCTGTTTTTAGCGATTATCATAATTTCATCCCTTCGCGGTGCCTTCAGAGGCATGGTACAGGAACTGATTTCCCTGGCTGCATTATTGATCAGCCTTCTGCTTGCAGCAGTTTTCTACCCCGATGGAACCGACTGGATTCAGGCACGTTCATCCCTTGGAGAATCGGCGACTCTCATATCCTTTGTCTGCATATTTGCAGCCGCGTTCATTCTTTTTATGCTTTTAAAGAAGGCAATCGTATTTTTAATTAATGAAACACCCTTTGAGAGTGTAGATAAACTGCTCGGATTTTTTTTGGGAATCCTTGAAGGTCTTCTAATCTGCTTTCTGATTGTTTATCTAATTGATTTTCAGGAAATTATTGATCTTGGCAACTGGACAGTCTCATCAAAACTGCTCCCCTATATAGAGCGTTTCCTCCCGGCTCTGGATAAACCTGCGGAGCATATCCTGGAAAAGTTATCATCAGGGAGTCTGTAATTTGTTTGAAAATCTAATTGGTCAGGACAGCATAAAAAAACAGCTTAATACAGGGATACAGCAGGCAAGACTTCCTCATTCACTTCTGTTCAGCGGTGAAGACTACAGTGGAAAGATGACTGCTGCTCTTGAACTTGCCAGAGCTATTTCATGCAATACCGAAAATGCTCCATGGGACTGTAACTGCCGATCCTGCCGTGATCACAGAGTAATGAACAATCCCGATCTGCTCCTGCTGGGGAGACGGTATTTCCTCGAAGAGATTAAAGCCTCTGCCGAACTTCTGAACCGAAGCCGTGCTAATTTTTCAGTATATATGTTTATCAGGAATGTCCGTAAGCTTCTTAAGCGCTTTGAACCTGTCATCTGGGAAGGCCAGGAAAAGAAGCTCAGTAAATACAGCGGAACCCTTAGCTCAGTAAGCGAACTGCTTGAACAGCTCGATCCTGAAAAAGAGCTTATGGAAGAAAATGCATTAAAAAAATATCTGGATGATATTACTAATCAGATTAGAACTCTTATTCCAGCAGTTCCTGCTACAACACCTATAGATCAGATAAGAAACATAAGTAAATGGGCCCATAGGACATCCAGCGGCAAGGCTAAAATTGTCATCATTGAGAAAGCTGATACCCTCCTTGAAGGCTCTGCCAACTCACTTCTGAAGATATTGGAAGAACCGCCCCCCCATGTTTCTTTCATCCTCATAACAGATCGTAAGGGCAGTATTATCCAGACCATACGGTCAAGAGTCAGGAATTTTGAATTTACACCTCGTTCAGCCGATACTTCACGGCTCATATTGGAAAAACTATTTCGTCATGAGGAGAGCAGCCTCAGCCTTAATCAATTTTTTCAGAGCTGGTCAGATACAGACTACAACTTCATAAGCGCACATATCAGACTCTTTATGGACAGTTGTTTTACCGGAGCATCCATACGCGACCTGGATGATCTTTTTCTATATTTTGACAAGAACAAGAGTAAGGAAGATTTAAAGAGGTTTCTAAGACTTTTAAGTGATGAACTGCGTCTGAGATATGTAGAAGATCCTGATCTCATTTCTACGGTACAGGGTCAGCAGCTTGTAAATGAAATTCAGATTGAAATTAATAAATGCTTATCAAATTCACAAATTTATAATCAGAGTTCTCTTTTTCTTCTAGAAAGCTTATTTTATAACGTAAGAGAGAAGTATGAGGCATTTTGTAAATAAAGCGATAGAGTCCCTTCCGAAACTTAATGAAGGTCAGATAAAGAATCTCATTGATGTCCTGGCTGAGGAAGTTAAGGATATTGAACTCCTTGAGAATGTTATCTCTTCTCTTCCATATGGTGTGATTGTTGCCAAATCAGATCACTTTATTCAGTTTATAAATAGACCTGTTCGCCGTATGCTTCCCCTGCAGCAGAGTGGTTTTGAGAAGTTGAAGGTATGGGAAGCGATCCTGGATAAGGATATTTCAAAATTTGTACAAGATTCTCTTCTGGATTTTGACAGCGTTAAACCAAGAGACTTCACTCTGGAAACGCTGAATAGAGACATTACACTGGCTGTAGGAGTAATGCCGGTGGTTAATGAAGGACGGATTCAGGGAGATTTCATCTACGTTGAAGATGTTACTGATAAAAGACTTGAAGAGGCCAGACACAGAAGAGCCGAAAGCCTTGCTTCCATGACGACCATGGCTGCAAGTGTAGCCCATGAGATAAAGAACCCCCTTGGGAGCATCAGCATACACCTGCAGCTTATGCAGAAAACCCTGAAGACTGACTGTGTAGAGTACAAAACTGATCTTGAAGAATATCTTTCCATTATCAGTGAAGAAGTTGAACGTCTCAACTCCATCGTGGTGGACTATCTGTTTGCTGTCCGTCCCATGGATACACATCAGGCCCCGATGAATATCAATTCCCTGATTCAGGAACTTGTTACTTTTGTTCAGTACGAACTGCAGGAGGCGGGAATTGAGTTGAAAGAGATGCCGGCTCAGAATCTTCCATTACTGAATCTTGATGAAAATCTGATGAAACAGGCTTTCCTTAATATAATTAAAAATGCACTTGCAGCCATGCCTGATGGCGGGTCCCTCCATATCAGTACTCAACTTAAGGATAATTTTGTAAATATCAGGATAAAAGACAGCGGGATCGGTATTCCCCGTGAAATGACATCAAAAATATTTGAACCTTACTTCACCACCAAGGACAACGGCTCCGGTCTGGGCCTCACCATGGTATATAAAGTGATAAAAGAGCACGGAGGTGAAATTCGTGTAATGTCAAAAGAGGGAGAAGGAACTACCTTTATTATACTTTTACCTGTTCCACAGACCGACAAAAAACTTTTAGTCTGGGATGGTGAATAAATTGAAATTCAATATTCTTGTTGTAGACGATGAAAAAAATATCCGCGAAGGCTTGGCAAAAGCTCTTAAGTTAGATGGATATGAGGTATTTACTGCCGAAGACGGCAGTGAAGCCATGAAGATGATGGTTAAAATCGAAATTGACCTGATTTTAACAGACCTGAGAATGCCGAAAGTTTCGGGCGAGGAGCTTCTGAAAAAAGTCAGTACGTCCTATCCCACAGTTCCGGTAATAATCCTTACAGGACACGGCACAGTTGAAAATGCTGTAAATGCCATGCGTGACGGTGCTTACGATTTCCTGACAAAACCCCTGAATCTCGACCGACTGTCACTGCTGGTCAAACGTGCTCTATCCTCAAGAGAACTTGTAATAAAGCACAGAGAACTGCAGGAAGAGGTTAAAAAACTCGAAAGCCGAAGAAACAAGAGTAAGTTTATCGGCAAGAGCCTTCAGATGCAGAAAATTCAGGAACTGATACAGCAGGTGGCCTCAACCAAAGCCTCAGTTCTGATCACAGGAGAAAGCGGTGTAGGTAAGGAGCTGGTTGCTGATGCCATACACGATTACTCACAGAGAAAGGATAAGCCTTTCATCAAAGTACATTGTGCTGCATTAAGTGAATCACTCCTTGAAAGTGAACTTTTCGGTCATGAAAAAGGGTCTTTTACAGGGGCCTCAAGCCTAAGAAAAGGTCGTTTTGAACTCTCCGATGGAGGATCTATTTTCCTTGATGAAATCGGTGAAATAAATCAGTCCGTACAGATCAAGATATTAAGAGTTCTGCAGGAACGGGAATTCGAACGGGTAGGTGGTACAGAACCGCTGACAATAGACAGTAGAATCGTGGCTGCCACAAATCGTGATCTAAAGGCCGAGATAGCAGCCGGAAATTTCAGGGAAGACCTCTATTACCGTCTCAATGTTGTTAATATCCATATTCCCCCCCTCAGAGAGAGAAAAGATGACATACCTCTGCTGGCTACCGCCTTTCTGAAAGAATTTTCAGAAGAAAACTCCAAGCAGATAGAAGGGATTGACAATAAGGCCGCGATGGCTTTGTATAATTATTCCTGGCCCGGTAATATAAGAGAGCTTAGAAACTGTATGGAGAGTGCTGTTGTGATGTGTAAAGGTCACTTTATTCTGGCACATGATCTGCCTCCTGATATCTCAGCATCCGCTGAGGATGAAGGATCCATACGAATCCCCATGGGGACGAATATGGCTGAGGCAGAGAAACTGATTATCCGGTCCACCCTTAATTTTGCACAGGGGAATAAAAGCAAATGCGCCGAAATCCTCGGAATAGGGCGCAAGACCTTACATAGAAAGATTCATGATTTTGGAATGGAAGATGAATTTCTGAAAACATCCAAGCAGGAGGAACCCGATGGATGAAAGCAAAAAAGCAATAAAAGAACTGTCAGCAGTACTGGCAGAAAGTAATGATACAGCACTGATTGAAGATTTTCTGTGCAGCCTGCTGACTCCCAATGAGATCAAGGAGGTGGCCTCACGCTGGGCGCTGGTTAAACTGATAACAGAAGGGATGTCTCAAAGAAAAATTGCCGAAAAACTCGGCTTGAGTCTCTGTAAGATAACAAGAGGATCCAGGGAATTGAAAAAAGAAAACTCCTCCTTCAAGTCCATGATAGATCTGTACAGCCAGCTCGAAGACTGAGAATCAGTCGAAAGCTATCTCGCTATCCAGCATTTTTTCTTTTTCGAATACAAAGCGACCGCTAAACTTTTCACCTTTCAAGGCTCTTGGAAGCCAATGGATATCATCTTCCCACATTCTGTCCCAGGGGATCTCTTCCAATGGGCACCAGAAAGGGAGAGCTTCATCAGTCTCAATCATCTCACCCTTGAAATCACTGCATAGATATACCGTTCCTTTAAGCTGTAAACCGTCAAGAAAATGAAAAAAAAGTTCGCCGGAGTATTGAAGATTGCTTGTTATCAGTCCTACTTCTTCAATAGTTTCCCGGACAGCCGCCTCTAAAGGAGCCTCTCCTTCCTCGATATGCCCTCCGGGAGCATTGACTTTACCCGCACCCAATCCTGTTTTCTTATGAATAAGCAAAACCTCATTACCCTTAAGAATATATGTGATAACCGCATCTTCCGTGGGTACCCAGTTCTTCCAGTCTACAT
The DNA here is from genome assembly GCF_003346715.1 of Oceanispirochaeta sp. M1. NCBI lineage: Bacteria > Pseudomonadati > Spirochaetota > Spirochaetia > Spirochaetales > Spirochaetaceae > Oceanispirochaeta > Oceanispirochaeta sp. M1. The sequence goes on along the minus strand of NZ_QQPQ01000032.1, from coordinate 55,293 downwards.
CGCTGACTTTCATTCTTTAATAACTTCCTTTAGTAAAACGCTCATATCGCCTTTATTGTTGTCCTTCTGTAAATCAAACATAATTCTGTTATTCCACAGAGACTGAGCCTTAACAGGCAATGCCTTGTGATCGGAGAGAGATAGAATCTGCTCAGACTTGACAGCTCCATCGTTATCACGCCACTGAAGAGTAAAATCCAGAGTGGATAAAGCTGTATTACTCTTATTATTAATTCTCAAATCATAAAAGTAATAATTGCGGTCGTAACCCTCAATCTGTGAAATAAAACGGCTTTCGGCATCCAGAAAAACTCCATTAGGCAGGGGAGTTTCATTATGAAGAATCTCTTCAGACCACTCACTGTTCTCCTGTTCTCTGTAGCTTACTTGCTCACTGATTCCAATATAAACAGACTTCAGCTGTTCAATGTCATCGTTAAAATACATATAATCATGGAAACTCTCTGTCTCACCACTTCTAAGAGGGGCGTCCCCTTCATCAATAACTGTTATTGTTCCAACAGAACTGTTGTCATCAGATCTGAATACTTCCAGCTCAAGTCTGCTGTAGTCATCTTTGACTGCTTCCAGATACCCGGCAATACTCAATGCAGGAGTGCCCGAAGGTGATTCACGAATAAGAGTAGTTTCCATTAAATCCATTTTAAAACTCTCTTTCAATGAAGAGCTTTTTTCATAATTCAGCTCCCTTGTCTCCCATGGAGGAACATAATCAAGGGGAGAAGAACTCTGCATAGCTGTATTATTCAGTGAAAGGAAATTGAAACGCTTTCTTATCTGCGGGTAGAGCGCTGCCCCGAGAATGATAATGACAATAAATATCAGCGGGATAATCCTGCGGTTATGCTGGGTCCCCCGAAGCATCTGCTTAAGTTGTTTTAGCTCTTTAAGAAACTTTTTGGCTGCTCTGTTTTCAGGTTCCAGAGTTAGAATGTCACTGGCTTCCCGGCCGGCGCGGTCCAGATCTTTTTGAAGATAACCATACTGAAAACTTCTTTTCATAAAAAGCTCAGCAAGATCAAGACGAACTTCATTATCAAGTGGAGAGAAGAGAAGGGCCCTTTCAGTTTCTACTATGGCACTGTCCCATCTTTCGTTTTTTTTGTAATCCAGCGCTCTGTTGAGATGTCTGTCGATAAGCATTGTCAACTTATCTATATCCTCAGGAGTAAGCATATACTTCTGCAGGAGAGCATCCACATCCTCAGTGTTCAGAAGTTTATTGTCCTGAGAATTTACAAGCTCTGTGAGAAAGTTGTTTAATCTTCCTTCATCAGACACAATTTCATCAGAAACACGCGGTTCATCATTTTCTTTACTCATATGACACTATATTAGCAAAAGGTTTAAAGCTTTGGCTACAGTAAACCGATTTTGATACTGAGTAATTGTATCTAACGGGAGTAAATGAGTATATATGAAATTTTCTGTGTTCTGTTCTGAGAAGAATAAAACAGAACTGCCTCACTTAAGAATAGCGTTTGATGAATTCTTCATCGAATATCAAACTCTACTTTTTTCAGAAAAAACTACTCTGGAAGATTCAATGCCTGCTCTTAAGCAGGTTCTATCATCAACATCCTTCTACCTGCTGATTCCAGACAATGAAGATTTCTCAAAACAGTGGCTCTCATTTGTCGTCGGATACAGTCAGCTGGTACATGAAAACATTATTATTTACGCTCCCGGAGGCTGCGCTCCATCCTGGCTTAATGATTTTATTATATGTCTTGATTTCAAAACGCTGATCAATACGATCAAAGAAAGAATGCCTTTATGGAATAAACAGCTGAAGGAAAACCAGGCCCTTGATACTCTCGAAGATAAAATGAAGGAACACAATCATCAGAATTTTGCAAAGGCAATTGAAGATGGTGACCGTTTTCTCACGGGTGTTTTTCTTGAAGCCGGTTATGAAGTGAACAAACTCTCTTCCGATCAGGTATCCCTTATGGCACTGGCTGCCAGACACGGTTATAGATCAATTGCAGAGATTCTCTTTGATGCCGGTGCAGATATAAACATTATCAGTCTGGACAGAAATAACACCCCCCTGATGGATGCCGCCTCAGAAGGACATGAAGATTTAGTCCAGTTTTTCATTGACAAGGGTGCCTCCCTTGATATAAAGAGTAAAAGCGGGCAGACAGCACTGGTCCTGGCGACCGGCAACGGTCACACTGGCTGTGCTGAGATTCTGATAGAGGCAGGAGCCGACTGTGATCAGGAAGATTCAATGGGTCTATCCGCCCGCAAATATGCCAGGCTTTATCAGAAAAACACAATACTTGATAAGATGCCTCCGGCTTCTGAATAGGGAGATTTTACTTGAAAGATATATTTTTTCTCAAATGGAAGGACCACACACTCTATCTTTCGGAGCATGAAGATAAAAATTTCATAGATGCTCTTGAGGAGGAGGATATTCGTGTCTGTTATGGATCAGGCCTTAACGAAGAAGACAACAGCTTTATTAAAACAGAAATGAAAGCAGGAATTGAAACTGCCGTAAACAACTGGATTAACGATTCCCGTTTTATCATCCACCTGCTGATGGCTGCAGGGGTTTTCCTTGTATCCTTTTACTTCCTATCCTATGTCATTCGTGACCCCCTCCCTATGGTGGATGAGATTGTTCTGTCTCTCCTGCTTGCCGCTCTTGCATGGTACAGACTCAAGAATCAGGAATACCAGTCAGAAAAAGTAATACATAAAAAAGTAGAACTGGAACAAGAGCTCTCCAGCATAACTATGGAACAGATGGAATATCTGAAGCAGATAGAACTTTACCTTGAGAAACTGGCGGATATGAACGGGGGGGAGCTTAAAAAGCTTCTTGACTCAGGTGCTGTTCCTGTATTTTTCACATCAGAGAAGAAAAATCTTCTTAAATTTGTCAAATCTGTAGATAAATACAGGAAGAAAACAAGGTTCAGCAAAAACAGAAAGTTCCCTGGAGAACTGAATGAATTGAGTAAACAGATCAGATCTTTTATGAAATATCATTCATCAATGGTCTGATTCTCTTCAATAACCTGATTCAGCTCAAGAGTTTTTCTGGCTGTCTCAATCATCTGTTCGGCCGGTGTAAAATCCGGCCTTACTTCAAGACTCTCTTCCCAATAGGCAATTGCCTGACTGATATCACCATTAGCATATTCCTCAAGTCCCTGCAAATACAGCAGCTGAGAACGTTCAACACGGGTCATACGTCCAAAGTCACCCAGGTTAAGTTTCAGAGCAAGACTGAAACGGTCCAGAGATGATACCTGAGTAGTCAAATCCAAAGTATAATTGGCTGTAACTGAGAATTTCTCAAGATCAAGTGATGATCCTACACTGAATCGGGGAAGACCTGTTTTAATCTGAAATCCTGATTGTACGGAAAGAAAACTTGTCAGCCCCAGATCAAGACCGACAGCATAGCTTACTTTTTCAGCCTTGGAACCATCAAGGTTAAAGGGAATATTTACATCAAAGGCCCATGTCATGGGCCTGATGGGAGAATAGGCTATTCCCGTAGAAATCATAGAAGGCAGTGGATCGGGATCCGTAATAAACTCGGAACCGAGGTTTTTGACCACAAACCCGAAGGCAAAGTTTTTATCTCTTGAACTGAAAAACTTCAATACATTGAATTTTGTCTGTATTCCGATATCGGCCATTACTGCTACGGCTGACTGATCAGGAGCAATGGAATAGGGAACTCCCCGATACGCCATCTTAACATTAGCACCGAGAGCAAGCCCGTGATAGTAGTAATTATCCAGAAAGGTATAGGCTGCATTCAGAGTCATAACAGTTTCTGTATAGTAACCCGAGGAATATGATCCATCACCATTCTGGGCTCTGTCTCCCCAGTCATCTATCCCTGTAAAGGGAAGGTAAAGAAACTTCCCGCCAATTCCTATACCGAAATCCTCCCAGCGCGATGTATAAGTTACACTCTCCAGGTTTGTATCAGCAATCCAGTTATTATGAAAAAAAGTCAGTTCTGAGTTTTTTATAAAGGAACTTCCCGCAGGATTTGCATCGAGAAATCCGGAATCAAGACTCATAGCTGTAAACGCTGTTCCCATGCCTTCATATTTACCGCCCGATGGAATTAGAAGCGTTAGAAATGAGTTTGTACCTGCATTGGGATCTATGCCGAAAATGTCGCTGAAATTGGCATAAGTAGTAGACGCAGCATTCCCTGCAGAGAGTCTCGAGATTGATAATAATGTAAAGAGTATTATTATGCCTTTTTTCATCCAACTATATTATACCTTTGAATAGAGCTTTTATCCAGATTCGTCCCCATCTTGCCGATAATGTTATAAGATATAAAGTCTGTTGATAATTTCGGTGATCTGAAGGGTTTACTTGACTGTAATAAATAAGAAGATTGTAATCATAGCCTGTATTATACTCCTGCTGAGTTCAGCACTTTTTGCTCAGGGCAAAGATCTGAGAAGAGGTCAGAAATATCGTGAAGTAGAACGGCTGATAGAAATATACGACTTTAACGCTGCAATCAACCTCCTCGTAGAGATTGTCAAAGAAGATCCTGAAGAGATGGACCATGCACAGAAACTCATACAGGAAATCAGGGAAAAAAAAGAAGAATTCAATGCAAAATATGAAGAGCTGATCCGTGTACTCTTTGAAGAGAATGATTATGAGAGAGGTCTGGAAATTATCAGTGAACTTGAAGAGCTTGACAAAAACCCCAACGAAGCGACTTCAGAATCTCTCAGTACAGCCAGAATTTCCGCAGAACTTATCTATTTCAAGCTCCTGTTCAACGAAATAATGGACCGTGCATTGGTTCAGATTGATGAAGGTAACTACAATACGGCAGCTACAATTTATAAAACCGGTTTTGAACTTCATAAGAGAACCTACAATGAGAGAGACTATGGTGATCTCATAAAGGGACCAGTTGACGCAAACCTGGAAAGTCTTCTTAGTTCTCTTGACGAATTTGTAAATAGTTATAATCTTTTAAGTAAACACTCAGCCGCAGAAATCAGCAGTTCAATTCAGGATAATACAGCTCTCGTTGAAGATCTTATCAGTGATATTAATCATTTTTCTGATATGAGAAATACTCTTTGGAAGGCTGCCTATGTTTTTGATAAGCAGAATAAACTTCTAGCTGAGATCAATGAAAATTACAGAGAAGACTTTTTTCTCAGTTTTGCAAACAGAATAATTTTCGGACGCCTTGAAACCAGGTTTGAAGAAGGTTTAATCAGGGCCTATGACAAATACTGGGACAGCACTGTCATGCCTATTCAGAGCGCTTTGACTCAAAAGACTGAAACTCTGATAAGAAAAGCTGAAAGTGAATATGAACAGCAGCAATGGGCTCTGGCGCAATCCAGTTTTGATGAAGCTGAATACTGGGCCGGGAGATCCATAGAGATTGGAGAACTCTGGTCCTCCAGATTAAATACAGATGAAGGATTAGGACTCCATCCATATGCTGAAGAGCTTTTACACAGGGAGTATCATAAGCTGGAAAACAGCAGGATACAGAACAGAAAGGCCATATCCAATTCACGTCTGAGCTTCTATCAGGAAGCTCTTGGCAATTATAAAGAGTATGATGATCAGAATCTGATTGAGATGACACAACGTAGGCAGACCTTGTCCAGGGAACTGGATGCAATGATTCCTGTTAAAGAAGAATGGAATGATTTTATATCTGCCTATAACAATGATGTTCTTTATACAGACAATTTCGCCGCAGTTGAAAATTCAGAGTTTAACATCAGAATTGACCAGGGTATTGATGGTTACAGAAACTTTGACGGACAGCTGGCCCTTGATTCTGCGGATCTGGAGATTCTCCCCCTTGAAAGAGAATATTTGGGGATGAAGAGTTCTCTGGACCGTTCTCTGACTCTCCTGGCAGGGATTCCTCCAGAAGGAGCACAAGAGGGTGACCGCAGCATTCTATTTGTTTTCCCTGAAGAGAGTTTTTCCATTTTGGAAGATCTTAAGGAGAAGAACATTAATCTGTCTCAACAGGCTTCAAGGTTCAAAAGCCGTTATCAAACGATTAGAAATGAAATACCCCAGCAGGCTGCTATGGCCCTGTACATAGGCCGTGCCGAGGCTCTTATCCTGAATCTTGAAGATCAGCTTCGTGACTATACCCGTGAGCAGAGAAAAGCCGACCAGAGTATTGCCAGTGCGGGACGTTACCTGGGTGAGGGTGAGTTTCGTTTTAAAAGAGCCCAGGAAGCATTGGCAAGAAAAGACTTTTCACAGGCAACACAGCAGCTGACTACTGCCCAGGAACTCTTTGTACAGGCCCTCTCCTTCAATGAAGCGATCATAAGCCGTGCAAGTATAGATTCACGGGTAGCCGAGCTTCAGGAGCAGATTCTCCTTGAAGAGAATAAAGAAGTAATCAAATTCGTACGTGAAAATGTAAATAAGGGTAAAAGCCTCTACCTTCAGGGACTCTATGGGCAGAGTGAAATTGTGCTTTTAAGAGCTGAAAATCGCTGGTACACCACAAATACCGATGAAAACAACGAAATCAACTATTGGCTTAACCTTGTGAGAGCCGCACTTTCGGTAGAATCAGGACGTACCATTGAAGAGACAGAACCTCTTTATGGTGAAATGACACAGTTTATCAATCTGGCCTATGCAAACTTTGAAGCCGGCAGTACTAAGATAGCCGCCGGTGAAAAAGAGGAGGGCTTTGAATTTCTGAATCGTGCAGATCAGAACCTCAATGAGATACTTATCCCCATGCCTCTGAACCAGCAGGCCAGTGTTCTCAAGCTGAAGATACAGCAGCTTAAGGATCCGGAACTTTTTAAAATTACATTTGATGAAAAGTTCAAATCTGCGGTGAGCAAGATAAATACTGAAACGGATACTGCATATATAGACCTGAAGGACCTCTCGGCCATACAGTCTGATTACCCGGGCATGAAAAAAGCTATCTATGATGCTGAAATTATTCTTGGAATAAGAATACCGCCGCCAGACCTGAAAGCACTGGCCGAGAGTAAAAATCTTTATGAGAAAGCATATGTGATTGTAGAAGGGAATGTACGTTCTCAATTCCCTGTGGCTCTGACGCAGCTCGACAGGGCTATTGAACTTAATCCTGAAAATCAGGATGCTATAGAATTAAAGGACAGAATTCAGCTTGATGCAGGTGGACAGACAGCAATTGTGTTATCATCATCAGATAACGCTCGTTTTAAATCTGCAGAAGATAAGTATATCAATGGCGAGTATTTCGAAGCTTATGCCATTGTTCAACAGCTGCTAAAGGATAAGAAAACAGCTTCTTATCCTCCGTTACAGGATCTTAAAAGGAGACTTGAATCAAAATTCTGAAGCTGAGACCCTTTTATATTTTGTATTTACTCATTCTTTGCCTCACTCCATCACTCCTCTCTGCAGAGGATTATTATTGGGAATCTCCCATGAATATCAGGACGGATGATGCCTACTTCCCACAGTCGGTGGTTTCTGATGAAGGTTATATTTTCACTGCATGGCAAAACTATGATGAAAGAAACTCAGAACTTGTTTCATTCTACGGAAGTATCTCCAGCGATGGTACCAACTGGTCTGATCCTTTCCTCCTTCTTGAACCTTTCCAGTACAGGGGAGAGGATAAAGTATCTCTCTTCACCCTTGCACAGGACAAAAATGGAAATCCTCTAATTTCTCTGATGGCGTCTGAAAACAGTATTTCCATATATAGACTTAATACACCCGGAAATCCTCTGGAACTGATTTCAAGCATTGAAACCGAGAATACTTCAGTTGTTCCAAGAATATTCAGGCGTTTCGATAATTCTCTTATTCTGTTTATGACTGGAAGCGTTACTCTTCCCAATGGAACAGATGCACTTTCAATACATTATTCGGTATCCGATGAGGGTCTCAGCTGGAGTGATGCACAGCATTTCATACGTAACTCGGAACTCAAGCAGAACTTTCTACCTTTTTATTGTTTTGATAATCAGGGTGAATATGTAGTTTTTCAGTCTCTTTATACAGGTAGCAGAAATACATATCAGATATATCTCAAAAGTCTAAAGAATGGAGATTCTCTCTGGTCGGATGAAATACTTGTTACATCCTATGACGAATATATTGATGGTGAAAATATAGAATTCACACAATTTGATAACCAGCGTCCCCATATGGTGGCGGAAAACGGAACTCTTCACCTTGTTTGGGAAAGAAGACAGGGCCGCGCCATGCCCCAGATTCACTATGGAGTCTTTAACAGCAATGGTGAGTCTCTGGAAGAAATTGAACAGATTTCCCGTGGAAGTTATTTCACAGCATCTCCCAGGATCACCAGAGATAACGGTGAGAGTCTGATTCTCTGGTTTGACAACAGAAATAATAACCAGGTGATTCTGGCAAAAAGAAATGGTATTTTCTGGCAGAGCGAAATAGTAAGTTCAACAAGCGGGAATTCCACTTATGCAAGGTGGATCAGCTTCAAAGGAGACCTTTTTGCAATCTGGGAAAATCTCCTTAATGAAAATAGAAATATAGTCATACTGACCCCTGATAAAACAGCCTCTCCTCCCATTATTAGAACAGTAAATTTTACTGATCAGGGACGACAGGCTGATGACAGGGTCATTTTAACCTGGAGACGTCCACAGGATTCTTCTGGAATACAGGGTTTTTCTTATGTATGGGATAATAATACAGACACCGAACCCGATAGAGATAAGGAATATCTTGATCTAAGAGAGAGAACTGAAACATTCAGAGCTATCGAAGATGGAGACTGGTACTTCCATATCGCTCTTGTAGACTATGCAGGAAACTGGTCAGATACTGTCCATATCAGAATCACACGAGACACGATACCACCGAGTCCAGTACAGTTTTTCAAACCTCTCACCGATGCAAGGGGATATCTGATCAGTAACACTTTCACCCTCAACTGGAGCTCCGATGATGAACATCTTGGCGGCTTCAGTTACAGGTTTTATTTTTTGGGAGAAGATGCTGATTTTATAGATCCATCAAAGTTAGACCTGCCTTCACCACCCGAAACGGTACAGACTATCAGTCCTGCCGTTCAGTATAATAATCGTGATAATGGACATTGGGCCCTCTCTGTAAGTGCCTTTGATGATGTCGGCAATAGAAGTGAACCGTCAATTCTTCTCTTCAGAACAGATAAATATATACCTGTTACCTATATTTCTGATGTACGTACACAAAAAGATGATCTTGAAAGAGTTGTTCTTACAATAATCGGTCGCGGTTTCTCAGTGGGCGGTAAGGTTCAAAGAGTTGTTCTTGACCGTGATGGTAAAGCTCCCTGGGATTATGAATTCACTGCCGATTCTTTCGATGTCAGAACAGACAGAGTCATCGAAGGACCTGTTGTTGAAGTATTTGAAGAAGGCTACTACCTGGTTGGTGTTGAACATCCCGGTAGAGGATTTGCCTTTGCAAAGGGCAAGTTAAGACTGGATTCAACCGGAACCGTCCGTTTCGGAGATTTCTCCTATGATTACAAGACATTCTGGCTGCCCATAGAATTGAGTCAGCGCATTTTCAGTATGAACAGTCTTATGTTTTATCTGCTGATTGCATTGCTTGTGTCTGTATGTGCACTGTCTTCATGGCAGATTTCCAGAATTATGAAAGAGAACAGTAAACTTGAAGAAGACATACAGTCAATAATATCCGGAGCTCCCTTAAAGAGTCATCTGAAAAAAGAGAGGATGAAGAGTATGAAACGGAGAGGAATGGGTCTGAGAATGAAATTTACTCTGGCTCTGTTAACCCTGATTCTTGCGGTAATCCTGTTGATTTCCATCTTTCTTGGAAATTACATGATCAATACTCAGAAGGAAAATCTTTCAGTTGGACTTTATGACAAGAGTGCACTCCTTCTGGAAACACTGACCACAAGTGCCAGAACATATCTGCCTACCCAGAATCGTCTTGAACTGGGACTCCTTCCCAATACCATCAGGGCGATGGATGAAGCGGTCAATACTACAATAAGCGGTCAGGGAGCCAACAACCCCGACAACTTCAACTATATATGGAGTTCCAATAACAAGGATATTGAAAAGTATCAGGAGTTTCCCTCAACAATCTCAGTTTCAAGAGTTGATTATCCTGAAAACTGGACCAACGGAACTATTAATAGCTTTGAAAGCAAGTACAGAGAGGGAGATAATTTCAGTTTTATCGAATATGAAGAAGATGATAGAGATCTTATTTATGATCTTTTATCCGAAGCGGGACTGATCAGCCGCTTTGAACCAGGTATAACAAGGGTAGACGATATTCTGTCTGAGGTTATAGATGAACTTGAAAAAGATATAAACAGCAGGGCCCTGGAACTGATCGGTGATCAAAGCAGTCAACTTGATCAGCTTTCAGAAGATGCCGTACGTCTGGCAATTAGAGGAGACCGGGCATCACTGGATGAACTGGCTGTAATTCAGGAAACAATCAGCCGGATTGAAACAGAAATCAATGACAAGCTGTCCACCGTATCAAATATTGTACAAACCTATCCTGAGTTTATTATTGAGACCCTTTCAGATGAGAAACTGATTTATACCTTCTACAAACCGGTTGTCTACAGAAACAAGGGACGTGATTCATATTTCAGAGGGATTGTCCGTCTGGATGTCTCGATCAACAGCATCCTGGAAGGAATTATAGAAACTCAAAACAGTATTCTTCGAATAACAGTTATTATTTCCCTGCTGGCTTTAGCCGGCGGACTCGTCGGTGCTTTCCTTCTGGCACAGACGATGATCAATCCTATCAAGAAATTAGTTGAAGGGGTTGCCAAGGTTAGAGACACCCAGGATAAATCCAAATTGAAGAATTATTCCATCGAAACCGGTACAAGAGATGAGTTATCCGACCTTGCGACAACTTTCAATCAGATGACAGAAGGGCTCGTTGCAGCGGCTGTCGCCAATAAATCATTGATTTTAGGTAAAGAAATACAGAAGAAATTTCTTCCATTAGATCCGGTACCACAGTCTGATAGAAAATATACAACAGGAGAAGAAGAAAATGAAAGAGTTCATTTCTTCGGATACTATGAGGGTGCCAAAGGTGTCTCTGGTGACTACTTTGATTATAAAAGATTAGATGATAAACATTATGCTACTATCAAATGTGATATTTCCGGTAAAGATATTCCTGCGTCACTTATCATGGTACAGGTTGCCACACTTTTTAAAGATTATTTCTCAAAACTGGATATTAGAAGAGATGGAATACACCTTGAGGTTCTCGTCAATAATATAAATGATCTTATTGCTCAGATAAATTTCCAGGGAAAATTTGCAGCATTCATCGTCGCAGTAATCAATATAGAAACAGGGAAATGTTGGATTTGTCATGCAGGAGACAATATGTTCTACTACTACGACGGAGCACTTAAAAAAGTCATAAAAAAAGAGATGGAAGAGGCTCCTGCAGCTGGTATGTTCGGAACAGATATAATTGGAGAGACAGCCTTCAAGCAAATAAATCACACTCTTAAAAATGATGATTTTCTCTTTCTCTTCACAGATGGAATTGAGGAAGCTAAAAGAAAATTCAGAACTAAGGATCTTGAAATCATACATTGTGATGGAACATGTGATTCATCAATTCTCGGAGGTGAAAAATCAAAGAGTCATATAGAGGGTTCTGATAATGAAGAACTGGGTCTTACAAGAATTGAAGAGATAATGGATGCAGTTCTCAATAAAAGCACATACCAGATATACCAGTATCATCAGCCAGATAAAGATATCAAGCTTTCCTTTGATTTCAGACAGGGAATAGGAGATATGAAAGAGACTGTACTGGCACTTATTTCTGTTGAAAAGGTATTCCGCCTCTATCCTGATCCGAATGCCGGTCCCGATGATAGAATTAGAATTGATAATAAAGTTGATGAATTTCTAAAAGTACATTTTGATCAATATAGAGATTATTTTAAATACCCTATTCCTGATGAAGATTATCCTGAGTACACTTATTATTCTCATATGAAAGAAGAGCCTCAATATGATGACCTTACCATCCTGGGAATTCATAAGAAATAATGGGGTTTTTCTGTGAAAACTGTGGTGAGGAAGTAAAAAGAAATTCTGATTCCTGTCCTGCCTGTGGTGTTAATTTCAAGGCAGTAAAATGTCCTTCCTGCGGTTTTATAGATAAAGCTGAATTCTTTAAAGGGGGATGTCCGGACTGCGGGTATATGACTTCAGTAGAGAAGTTTACTTATCATGACAATTCCAAAAAAAAGAGAACAAAGAAACCCATACTGGATTTCATACCAGCCTCAGTCTTCTGGCTCTCAGGATTTGGATTAATGCTGATACTGATGATAATTCTATTTACTTACTTAAAATAGAAATCCCAGATTTAAACCGATTGAATATCTCTCTCGCCCTTCCTTGACTGTTTGATCAACAGCAAAAAGATTTATGTACATGGGAGTGCCGGGTATATAAAAAGACCCCTCAACTCCCACTTGCATTACCATCTTGTTTCCGTTATATGAAGGGAGATATAGGGCAGAAGAGAAGGCTGCTCCAAAAATGGCATTTGAATAACTTACCCCCCATCTCATAACCCCCAGAATATCAAAACTGTCTGAAATATCAGCTGATGCTTGTGAATTCAATGTATATAAAAACTCGGGAGAGATCATAAAATCCCAATTACTCAGCTCAAACTGCATGGGAATGAAAAAAGAAAATCCTGAAGGATCTCTGATCAAAGAGTTTTGAACATTCTGCTTCAGGTCATTGATAGCGCCTTTATATGAGCCACGCAGTCCGAGACTGAGCTGAAACAGATCATTTCCGTATATATATGCTTTCTGAGAACTGTTAAGCCTGAGAGAAGGTTCCCCGGATTCATTAATAAAGGCAACTTCTGCTTCAAAAGAGGATTCCCAGCGTTTCAGAGGAGAAAATCTTAAGAAAAAGCTGAAGGGAAGGCTGTAGCCTCCGCTGGTCCCGCCATCAGGATTCCGGTCAATTGAGAAACTGGAACCAAACTGAAATCCTCCCGGAAAGAGTATTTGAGCAGTTGGAACAAGAACCAAACCCGCTGTTCCTGTGAAATAATTGGCAGCTTTTCTACTGTACATCCTATTCAGTTCAACCTTATATGTCTGACCTGGATTCATCTGCAGTGAATAAATACCGTCTTTCTGTTTCTCACCAAGAACATCCTTACCATCCCATGTAAATATAAAGGGGTACCGGGTTCCTTCAGGAACTAAAGAAAAGATCTTTTCACTCTCTTTACTCTTCAAAATTGCCGTATAGTGAGAATCACTGTCCTCGCTGTTCAATAAAAAAATCTGCCTGTAATAGGCAGGATCACCGGGATTGAATGAAAGATACAGGGGATGAGAATCCCTTTCAGGAATCGTATTATCTACTGGAGTACCGGAAACAGATGATCTAGGTTTCTCCTCATAGTAAACATGCGCAGTGGTCCTGTAGTCCTCTTTAACGTTTACCCAGAATGAAAAATCCCTGTAACCCGGTTTCTCAAGTTTGACTCTGATATATCCATTTGTAATATCATTACTTTCAAATGGAGTTCTTCCATTTTCTACATCAAATATGTAAATCTTCACATATTCAATATCTGTGATAATCTCAAGTCCGGAAACAAATTGGAATGACTTTCCTTCACGTATATCCTCTTCCTGAAGGCGGGGAGGGCGTTCATAATCAAGTTTTTTTCTTAACTGGATATCAACAACGGGAGTCTTGTTTTCCTGAGCGTAAAGTGACTCAGCTGAAACAAGAAACAAGGTTGTGAGAAACAGAAAACAGACTGTTTTTAAAGATGAAGATTTTCTAATGATTGTTTCGCTTTTCAATTAGCTCTACCCATCCGATATATAATAATAATGAGAACATTAAAGTACAATATAATAATATTATTATTCCTTATTTCACAGCTATTGTATAGTCAAAGTTCATTATTTGAAGATGAGACGAAAAACAGTAACATAGAGACCGGGGACGAAGACAGTACAGAAGAAATATCTGCCCTCCCTGACGGTTATAGAAGCATACTGCTGGGGATGGAGTTTTCGGAAGTCAAGGATCTGCTGTTACGGGAAGCCCGCTTTGACTTTCGGGGAGATCCCGATGTATCTATCCAGACAAATGGAAACCAGTCTCTTATAAGCAGCAGCGGAAGAGCTTTTATCGATCAGGGCTTTTTTCAATTCAACGAAAATCTGCTTTATCTGATTATTCTGCAGATGGATAGAGAAAGAATGGATTTCTATTCACTGCAGAAAACTCTGACAAAGAAATACGGCCAACCGGCTGAACTTTCACCGGAGGGTCTTTTCTGGAAAAATGAAAAGATGCAGTTGAGTCTTGAATATCCTCTGACCATAAAATATCTCGATCTTGAAGTTTTCAACTCATTTATTGAAGAAGATATACGTCTGAAGAGTTTTCAGGAGATATCACACAGTGAGTTCCTGAAGGATTTCTAATGAAATATATTCACCCTCGAAAAAACTTAATTCTTTTTTTATTCAGTCTCTTCTTTGCAGTCTCATGCTCTGCAGGGGAAAAACCATTATATGACATCTCAATCAATGGAGAAAAGATCAGAGTTGAGATTGCGGATACACCTGAAAGCAGACAGAAGGGGCTGATGTACAGAAAATCTCTTCCCGAAGATCAGGGAATGCTTTTTATATTTGAAAAAGAACAGAAAATGTCCTTCTGGATGAAGAATACAAAGATTCCCCTTTCCATAGCCTATATCAGCAAATCAGGTGTCATCCGGGAAATTCATAATTTAACCCCCCTCTCCCAGAAGGCAGTACAGTCAAGTCATTCAGTACTGTATGCTCTGGAAGTGAATCAGGGGTATTTTGATAAAAAAGGAATTGGAGAAGGAGATCAAGTTCACTTTTCCTTCTGATCATCAACCTTTATCTCTTCGATCATCTGCTCGGCACTGTCCAGCTCTTTCTCAATCTCTTGGGCAAGACCGGAGCCTTCCTTGTAAAGTTTCAGCTGCTCATCAAAATCTACAGCCGCAGTTTTAATTATTTCTGTGATCTCTTCCAGTCGTTTTATCTTTTTTTCGAATTTCATTTTTTTTCCTTATGCTTTTTCAACAAGAGCGGTTTTTTCTCCGTCTCTGAAACGGAGACTCAGGCGGTCACCGCTTTTCACCTGCTCTGCAGAATTTATTATTTTATTATCCTTGAATATAAGTGGAAATCCTCGTGCCAATATATTTTCCGGAGACACAGAGGAGATGGTCTCACTCATCAGAGCAGTCTGAGACCTCCAGCTGCCTATTCTGTCTGACAGCAATTTATTATTATCCAAGTGCCATAAATCCGGGATTTGCCTGATGTCTTCAATCCGTCCCGTCATTATGCCGTCTAGAACAGTCCTGTCACAGCTGCTGAAACGCCATCGCGTCTTCTCCATGGAATGCTGCAGCAGTTGTTTAAGTTCTTCCCGGCTCCGTCTGATTTTCTGCTCCAGGTCCAGTGTTGCTTCTGAAACAATCTCTGCGGCAGCTGACGGGGTGGGAGCCCTCATATCAGCTGCAAAGTCTGCAAGAGAAAAATCTATCTCGTGACCGACTCCACTGATCAGAGGTATCCGGGATGCAGCCACAGCCCTGACAACTCTTTCATCACTGAAGGAGAGCAGATCCTCGAGCGATCCTCCACCACGGGCTAGAATTATCACATCTATATCATCTCTTTTATTCATTGATTCAATGGATCTGACTATGGAAGGAGCTGAATATTCTCCCTGTACAACCGTATCATTCACAATCAGACGGAAAGACTTCATCCTTCTTTTAAGAACCTGAATTATATCCTGCAGTGCTGCACCCCTTGCGGATGTGACAGCCCCTATTGTACGAGGATAGAGGGGCAGCTCCTTCTTCAGTTCAGGATCAAAGAGGCCCTCCTGCTCAAGCCTCTTCTTAAGCAGTTCCAACTGATAAAGAAGATCTCCTCTACCGCTCTGTTCCATTGATTCACAGATAAGCTGATAGTTCCCGCGCTGAGCATAGACCGAGAGTCTGCCGATCACAGTCACAGACATACCATCGGCCGGAGTAAAATCCAGAGTACTCCGCTGCTGTCTAAATAGAACAGCATTGATAACAGCATCTTTATCCTTGAGATTGAAATAGCAATGTCCTGATGCCGCGGGTCTGAAGTTACTGATCTCGCCTTTTACTCTTACAACAGGAAATTGATTTTCCAGTGTGTTTTTTATCATATAAGTCAGTTCGCTGACATTATAGCTTGGAATTCCGTTCAAATATCTACCGCCTTGCTTATATTCCGGGTGAAAGAACTTGTTCCAGGGTGGATGCCGCTTCCGCAGCCTCTCTTACAGCCTGGAGAATATACTTATTATCCGAATCAAGTCCTGCTTTCACTGTATAGAGAACCAGATAATTCTTATTAATACTATCAGGGTTATCTTCAATCATAATAGACCAGCTGCCCATAATTCTAGTCTGCATATTATCTAAAAGGAGTACCCGGCTCAATGAATCAAGCTCTTCTTCACTGATAATCAATGAAACAGAAAATATCTCCCTTATTGCCACAGAACCCGAATGGTTCAGCTGCCCCCGTATCCATACATCCTTAAGAATACTGACACCGTCAGCAAGGATTCTGAAGTCACCTTCATTGTCCATTATATAGTTAAGGTTTTCATCATGAAAGAAATCCTCAAGTGATTTTGAATTCTTTAAGGGTCCTGCTGTACAAGATACAAAAAAAAGTAACAGACAAAGATAATTCAGTTTTCTCAGAATGCCTTTCATTATTTCTCCAAGAATTGTATCTTTCACTCAGAGGACCTACTCTAAATGACGATATTGTGACTATGAGAAATATAGTATTTTTGAATTTGATTCAAAACAACACCAACTCACAGATCCATCTGATGAACGGGAAGTCCCTGTCCACCATGATTCAGGATTTTACGTCCACACTTCCGGATGTAGAAAAAATTATACCCATTGCCCTTGATATTGAACAGTTAAAAATGTTTTACAGCAGTAAAGATCCTGAAGATTATGTAATTCTGAGTGAAAACAGACAGGACTTACTACTTCAGGCAATGGATCAGGCCGCAGCGGGCTATGATCAATGTATCTATTTTTTCGGTGATACTCCCTTACTGGATATCGATTTATTCAATAAAATGTATGCAAAGCATCTGAAGTATTATGCAGATTACAGCTTTGCAGATGGCTTTCCGGGCGGACTGGCTGCTGAAATTATCAACCCCCATACTTTGAATGAGCTGAATAAGCTTATTACCGAGTGCTCTGACCCCATCAAGAGAGAAAGTCTCTTTTCCTGGATACAGAAGGATATTAATTCTTTTGATATAGAAACAGAAATTTCTGAAGTCGATCTAAGGCTGAATAGAATATCCCTGGCCGCTGATAACAAAATAAATCTGATGCAGCTGCAGGCTTTTATCAAAGCAGGTATCATCAGAGCCCGGGATTTCATGGATCACCACAATAAACTTGAGAGTTTCACCAGAACTGCTCCCAATTATTATCAGATTCAGATATCCGCAGCATGTCCTCAGAGCTGCTCTTATTGTCCCTACCCTGAGATGAATACTGATCACCTGACTGACAGTAGACAGATGGCTCCTGAAAAAGTAATTGAACTTGCTTTGGCAATAGAAGCATATACTCCGGATGCAGTAGTTTCACTGAGTCTATGGGGCGAACCGTCTCTGTATACAAATATTTACGAGCTCCTTGAACATCTACTTGAAAACACTGAGTTATCCTTCGTAATAGAAACCTCAGGTGTCGGCTGGACAGATCTGGATGATGCAGGAATACAAAAAATCATATCCTCTCAACGGATTGAGTGGATATTTTCTCTTGATACACTGAACCCTGAACTTTACCGCAGACTACGTGATAAAGGGCAGGCTGAAGCTCTCTCCACTGCAGAATATTTTCTCAAATTGAACCCTTCACATACCTGGATACAAGCCATAAGAATGAAAGAAAATGAAGATGATCTTGAACAATTCTACCGTCACTGGAAAGAAAAAACTGACAATGTAATCATTCAGAAATACGATCATTTCTCTAAATCTCTGCCAGAAAAAAAAATAACTGATCTATCACCTTTAAAACGCTTTCCCTGCTGGCATCTTAAGCGCGAGATGAGTATTCAACTTGATGGAAACGTTCTTCTATGCTGTGAAGATCTGAAACAGGAAGCAACTCTTGGAAACTGTTTCACTGACAAGCTTGAAAAAATATGGGAAGCGGGCGACAGCCGGTTCTCTGAACATTTAGATGAAAAATACTGCGGAATATGTGAGCACTGTGATGAATACTACAGTTTCAACTTCTAGTATGGAGAGCAGCTATACCATCATTGCATCTGGTGACAACGAAAGAACTCCCTTTAATGGAATCAGTATTGTTCTTCTCAGCAGGGGTGGCAGACCCTTCAGGAAGGAACAGCTTCAAAAACTGGCTTCTCTTAAACTATCAGAAATAATCTCTATCGAGAGCAGCGGCTCCGACATGGATCAACTCAGTCATAGTATTCCTGAATTAAAATGCATAATCATATCCGGTGAAAAAACCGTGGGTGAGAAAATCAATATCGCCATAAGAGAAGCTTCGGGCTCCCATGTCCTTGTAATGTGGGACGATATGGATCTTCAGATTATAGGAAGAACAGGCAGACTTTTTGCAATGGCAGCGGAACAGAAGGCTCTTTGCAGTATTCCTGTTCTTATGAATTCAAGAAAAGAGTCCATCCCCATCAGACTGGCTCCCATCTTCTCGGGACATAAACTTGAAATAGTTCCCCTGGGATCGGTGAAAAACGAAACACCAACGCTCTATCCTTTTGATTACTGCGGAATCTACAACAGAAAAATATTTATGCTCACCGACGGTTATGATATAAAGATTGAATCTCCCTATTGGCAGAAGATGGATTTCGGATTCCGTGCATTTCTCTGGGGTGAAAAAATCCTCTGTTATACAGGGATCAAGATTGCCTATCAGAATGAAATTCCCAAAGAAGATGCAAGTATCAGTGACTCGTATAAAAGATTTTTCCTTAAAAATCTGGCGCTGGTCTATAAAGGAGATTCTTGTCAGCTCTCGTTGAGAAGTATTATCAGATTTCATTTCAAATCCGGAATGTCTCTATTTAATTCAATCGCAGATTATAAAAGTACTAAAAACTGGGTCAGAAAAAATCGCTATAGATTCCGTATGGATCCCTACAGTCTGACTGAACTCTGGGAACTTCAATGAAAACAGCTGTATTTCTACAGGTGCGGCTGGACTCCAGCCGTCTTCCTGAAAAAGCGTTAAAAATAATAGAAGAGAAAACTGTCATTGAACATGCAATGCTTTCACTGAAGAATATCTCTTTGAATGATTATGTGATTGTCACCGCAGAAGGTGATAAGGAGATACTTGCTCCTCTTGCTGAGAAATGCGGCTTCACCATTTTTGCAGGTGACAGACAGGACGTATTGAAAAGATACATAGACGCTGGAAGGCAATATTCTCCGGATATCATTATCAGAGCAACCGGGGATAATCCTCTTGTTGCCTGGGAACCCGCAGCCCAGCTGCTTCAGTTCTTAAAAGAATCATCCACAGTTGATTATACTGCCATGCTGGGAATCCCTGTTGGATGCGGAGTGGAACTGTTCCGTAGAGAATCTCTGGAAAAAGCATATCCACTGACAGATAAGAGCTATGACCATGAACATGTTACACCCTACATCTATAACAACCCTGACTTGTTTTCACTCTATTATCATCAGCATAGTCCGCAAATGTCTCAACGGGTCACATTGGATACGGAAGAAGATTACCGCCGGATACAGAAGATTTTTACAGAACTGTATGAGGGACAGACAATACCATTCAAAAAACTGAAGGATTATCTTAATTCAGATGATACAGACCGATAAGATTCTCTTTATTCCATCACTTCGCAAGGGTAACGGTACGGGTCATTTAAAGAGATGCCTGGACTGGGGTGAAACTTTCAAAACCATGCATATTTTTATTCTTCAGAATAATGATGAAGAGCTTCTGGATTATAAAAACCATCCCCTTTGCAGCAGGCGTGATAATATACAATGGCATGAAGATCCCGGGACGGACTGGGAGCTTATAATTCTTGATAACAGATCTAGCGACAGCATCCCTGATTCTCTGCAGGGGATAGCTCTTATAGCTATTGATGAGTCAGGAAAGATAAGAGAACACGCATCTTACGTGATGGATACGCTCCCCGCACTGACAAAACAGATGATAAACTCTGATGGATACCGTTTTCTAAAAAGAAATTATAATCCTGTCTGTCCTGATTCCCTTGAGCGTATACTGATCAGCTTTGGCGGGGAGGATTCTTCAGATCTTGCCGGTAGAGCACTTACGGCTCTGAATACAGATGAGATTTCCTCTTTTATCATAACATCAGGCATTAAAATTGATCTGATAATTCCATCAGCATCACATGAGACTCCACAAATTTATACAGATAATATCAGAGTACTTCCCTATGTAGCGGAACTCTCTGAAAAGCTCTGTGATTACGATCTTATTATATGCCAATATGGTATGACCGCCTTTGAAGCACTGTCATGCAGCCGTTTTGTTTTTCTGTTGAATCCCGGAAATTATCATGATCAGCTATGTATGGCAGCAGGTATTCCTTATCATCCCGGGGCAGCTGCATTAGATCCGGACCAGCTTACTGCTTTAATGCTTAAAATTTTAAAAGCAGATTCAGAATCAATGGAATCCCGTCTTAAGGAACATTCCCCACTGTGGAAGCAATATTCGCAGAAGAGTGAAAATATACAGTCCTGGCTATGCAGTTTGAATATAAGTCCGGATATCTGCCCTATATGCGGAAGCAGCAGTAGAAAAGCGTTAGCCCGTTTCGAGGAGAAAAGCTATTTCCAATGTGTGGACTGCAGTATGAAATATATGGTTCAGTTCAGAATTAAAGAAGATATCTACAGTAAGGAATACTTTTTTTCAGAATATAAGAATCAGTATGGCAAAACATATATTCAAGATTTCCCTCATATTCAGGAGATGGCAGAGAAAAGGCTTAAACAAATAAAAAAACTCAATCCCGTAAAGGGGAAACTGCTGGACATAGGCTGTGCCTATGGTCCTTTTCTGCAGACTGCATCAGAAAAGGGTTATGAAGCAAAGGGTCTGGAGATCTCGGAAGATGCTGTAAAATATATAAAAGATAATTTTGAGAATATTGATGCACAGCAGGGTGATTTGAACTTAAAAGAAACCCGTGACCTTTTCTATGATAAAGAATTTCAGATAATCACCCTCTGGTATGTGATTGAACATTTTTCCAGCTTGAGTGAAATTCTTCCGTATCTTGCAAGTCGCCTTGAAAAAGGAGGCGTATTGGCCATGGCGACTCCCTATGCATCGGGAGTCAGTGGACGCTATAATGCAGATTCTTTTTACAGTAAAAGCCCTGAAGACCATTATACTCTCTGGGATAGAAAATCAGCCGTGGAAAGCCTCAAACGTGCTGGATTTTCCAGAATACGATTTGTCAGCACCGGTCACCATCCGGAGCGCTTCTCTCCAAAAATAAAAAAAATGATTCCCCCACAGATGCTGTTACTTATCAGCCGTCTGATGGGATGGGGCGATACTTTTGAAATATATGCGCAGAAAGGATAAAAAATGAAAAAGATCGGAATAATGATTTTGGGGGCCGGTGTAATGCAGCTCCCAGCATATGAAGCTGCTCAGAGGAATAACTGGAGCGTCATAGCAGCCGACGGCAATGCGCAGGCACCATGCCGGAACAAGGCAGATTTATTTCTCCATATTGATCTAAAAGACAGAATAGGTCTGGCTGAAGCTGCCGAAGAAATAAAAGATAAGATGAATATTCAGGGTGTCTTTACCTGTGGAACGGATTTTTCTACCTCTGTAGCCTGGATAGCCGAAAAACTTAATCTTCCGGGAATCAGTTATCAGACAGCATTGGACTGTACAGATAAATATCGAATGAGAAAGAAATTCAGTGAAAATAACATTCCCAGTCCCGGCTTCTGTGAATTGTCAGTAGATATGGATTTTGTTAAGTCAGTGGCAAAGCTGGAGTATCCTCTAGTTGTCAAACCTGTAGATAATATGGGCGGCAGGGGGGTTATTACTGTTCCTGATGAAAAATCTCTGGATAAGGCTGTAAATGAAGCCATCAGCTTTTCCCGCACCGGCAGAGCCATTGCAGAAGAGTTTATGGACGGTAAAGAATACAGCATTGATTCACTTGTCATTTCACAGGACGAAATCATAATCACTGGATTTGCAGACAGACATATATGTTATCCGCCCTGTTTTATTGAGATGGGTCACACCCTTCCTTCAGAGCTGGGCAATGAAGAGACAGAAAACATGTTCAGCGTTTTCAAAGATGCAGTTAAAGCACTCGGAATTACGAGCGGTGCAGCCAAGGGTGATATAAAACTGACATCCAGAGGAGTCATGATAGGAGAAATAGCTGCAAGGCTGTCTGGTGGCTATATGTCGGGCTGGACCTATCCATATGCATCTGGAGTGACCCTTGTGGAAGAAGGGATGAAAATAGCCCTTGGGATAATTCCTGACAAACTTGATGAAACAATAAACAGAACATCATCGGAACGTGCTTATCTTTCTATTCCCGGTGTTATAGAATCTCTTGAAGGCATCGAAGAAGCTCATGAAGCAGATGAGATAAAGGATCTCTTTATTCTGGCTGAGGAGGGAGACCGGGTTTACTTTCCTTTAAACAATGTGATGAAGTGCGGCAATGTTATTGCAGTTGCAGACAAGCGGGAAGATGCTCTAAGAGCAAGTGAGAAAGCCGTAAGCCGAATCAGAATAGGCCTGCGGCCCGGTGATACGGAGACTCAGACATTTCTTGAACAGGATCTGGAAACTTCTTTTCCACCCTCAGCCTATAAGGCGGAAGGCTGGGATTCTCTTGAATATCTGAATGATTTTAAAGCTGATTTTTCCATGCAGTATAAAGACAGCCCTATTCTGATTCCATCGTCAGACTGCCTTGCATTCCTCTCTCAGAAAGACTGGAATTCTGTAATACTGGAAAGGGTTCTGAAAGAAATAGAGGAGAGTTCAGATCTGATTTTCAGTGAAAATGCCTCGTGGTCTCTCTTCTCAGGACATTTCTGGTATGCTCTTCTGAGAGGAGGCGTACAGGGAGCCTTATGGTATATTGATAATAATGACAAAGAAAACTGAGAGAATTATATTAATTCTGATCCTGTTGTTTCTTCCTCTGTCAATTTTTTCTGAAACCCTGGATCATACAGCCCTTATGGATAAAACCGGAGCAAGACTGCTCTGGGATCCGGTTCTGAAGAAGGGGATACTCCTCAAGAACGGCAGGAGTATAGTATTTCTTGCTGATGAGCCCATTCTTCTCCTGAATGGAAAGGATGTGGTTCATACCGCTGCAATTCTGTATGAAAAGGGTAATCTTAAATTTTCAAGTGATACTGTAAATTTGATTTCCAAGTTTTTTCTTAACAAGGGGAGCGCTGCTCAGGAATCTTCCTTCCGTGTATCTGCAATTATTCTTGACCCGGGTCACGGCGGTAGGGATTCAGGAGCCACAAGCCGTTTTCCAGTTGATGGAATCAATGTGGCACTGCAGGAAAAAAATCTTGTCCTTGATCTTACACTGGCTCTAAAAGAACGTCTGGAAGAGAAATTCAGAGATAAAGAAATTATTCTGACAAGAGAAAACGATATATATCCCACTTTAGAAGACAGGGTGGAGCTTGCTAACGGTGTAAATACAGAAAACGGTGAAGGCATTATATATATATCAATACACGGAAATGCGAGTTTGAATACCAAGGCTGAAGGATTTGAAGTATGGTATCTTCCCGAAGATTACCGAAGACAGATTATTCCGGAAAAGGAGTCTGAAAATGGTTCTATTGATCCGGTTCTTAACACTTTAATGGAAGAAGAATTTACTCTTGAAAGCAAAAAGCTGGCAGGATATATTCTCAATAATTTAGAAAAAGAGATCGGCGGCAGTGCCAGTAACAGAGGTCTAAAGGAAGAATCCTGGTTTGTTGTCAGAAATGCAATGATGGCTTCTGTACTGGTTGAAGCCGGTTTTATTACCAATAATGAGGAAAGCATGAAATTGCGTGACCCCCGATACTTGATACAAATTAATAATGGCATCTATAATGGGATTGTTGATTTCGTAGATTTTTTTGAAAACAGGTTTAATGAATGATTAAAAAAGCAGTCCCTTTTATTCCCGTATCCATAATTCTGATTCTTTTGTTAACAGTTGTCATATTGTTCAATAATGAGAATGGCAGAAGCAGTTATGTACTTTTTTTCCCTCTGGACTCCATGAAAGGAAAAAATGCTGAAATTCGGGAAGTTTACCGTTCTAAAGACTCTCATCACAGACTTGATATTTTTATCAATGAACTTATCCTGGGGCCGGTTGCCCTGAAGGTGAATCCTTTCATACCTGAGGGGACAAAAATAAGATCATTTATATGGCGTGATGAATTGCTCTATCTTGATTTAAATAAAGACTTTATAAGAGAAAGTGCATCTATTCCACTGGACTATATGGAGAAGATCGTTTATCTGAAAGAGAATATATTCTTCAATTTTCCACAGATTAAAGATATTACCATTACAGTGGAAGGTCAGATACCCGGCTCTGAGTTCTATGCTTTATCGGAAAAAAGCGAATCCTGAATTAGTAAAAAAAAAATTAAATCGTTGACAAACATGTCGGCATTCGTATAATTTTGAGTTATAAATAAAATGAAATGAATTCGAAAGGAGCTATGAATGAAACGGTTCTTCACACTTTTGTTTTTGGCAGTTTTTTGCCTGACAGGGTCCGTATTTGCTGAGGAAACAGTTCTAATCAACTTTTCTGATCTAATTGATGACTATCAGGGCCAGAATAAAGCAACTGTTATGGATTTTAGCACAGTAGCGGGCACACGCTATACCGAAGAAGAAAAGGCTGCTATGCAGACCTCACTGCTTGTTCCCAACTGGGAAGTCAGGTTGACTTCTTCTTCACAGACTGTGGTGAATAACTCTCTCTCTTATGTACTTGGTGTTCCTGTAAACAATGACGTAAATAATTTTGCGACAGCTGGTGACCAGGTAATGGGTGTCAGGGTTCACTTTCCGGAAGGGTCCTTTAATGGATACGCATGGATTAAACCCCCATTCGAAATCCCCGCTTATGCAACAAGTACTGTTGACGATGAAGCAGTAAGGGGAGACCAGTTCTCCGGATTCGGTGTTGTAAAAAACGTCGGTGTTCTTAAATCCATTAAAGTTCGTGTCTATGGTATGAACTTCCCCATGGGATTAGGAATTGTTCTTCGTGATGCGAGAAACAACAAACAGTCTATTTTTCTGAGTTACCTTGACTTTGATGGTTGGAGAGAGCTGGAATGGCAGAATCCTAACTATGTTTCTCAAATCAGAAACAGAGAACTTAGAAATGATCCCCTTTACCCCAGAAGCATGCCTGCTCTGACACTGGACAGCCTCTATATCTATAGAGATGCTATGCAGGAAGGCGGAGATTTTATCTCTTACATAAAAGATATCAGTATCATTTATGACCAGGCAGTTCTTGATGAACTCAACTCTGACATCGATCATGAATCCACATGGAGCATCCTCGCTGACAGAGAAGAAGCAAGAAGAAATGCTGAACTCAAAAGACTTGGTAATGTACAGGTTCTTAGATACCTGGAACAGCAGAAAATGCATTCTGATGAAGAAGTTGAAGGTGAAGAAGCTACAGCTGAAGAACCAGCTGCAGAATAATTACCTGACTTAATAGACCGATCTAAAGCTCTATTAAATATAAAAGACCCCGAGAGGGGTCTTTTTTATTTACTCCAGCGGAATCCGGATTCTACTGTTATCTGGTATAGAGGTACATCATTCAGTTCAATTGAACCTCTTGAAACCGGATAGATCTTGTTATCCAGCCCGATAAACACCGATACACCCGGTTTAACAAAAAAGTCTGTTCTTAAACCAAATAGAATATTTCTTAATTCAATATCACTTGTATCCTGGAATGTTCTGTTTAGAATTTCATATCCCATTTTAGTTTCGATCTTGAAGATTGATCTCTTTTCAAAAAAAATGGTGTAGAATATGTAACTCACGAGACTGTCAGTATAGGGATTGCTTCCCGAAAGAGCGGCATAATTATCAAGCTGTTGTGTAAAATAGCACAGTATATGATTCTGCTTGAGATAAAAACCGAATGTGTAATAGCTGCTGTAGTTACTGTAGTCATTCTCAGCTCCCGCATATTGAGCTGGAATCATATCACCTCCGATCTCCATAAAAAGACGTCCGGGCCATTCACCACGCAGCTTACCGGAAAATCCCGGCTTAACTAATGTGTATGATTCATTTATTATCCCGAATACAGGACCAAATGATATGGAGTAGTAGGGTTGTACGAATTTTAATTCTGCAGCAAGGCTGTATCCTTTAATCGTGTCCCGGCCAAGAACAAATCCATATTGAAGATTATCATTTGATTCTGACTTATCATGATAGAATATCTCCGCGGCCCACTGAAAATAAGGAATATATTCTGTAGAACTGCTACTATAATCTGATAAACCATAGTTACCGAATTCAGTAGTGATGCCAGTCTCAAGACTGTATACAGGCAGGGATAGCAATATTAGAAGTGCTGGAATAAGAATCTTTTTCATCCGGACATACCTTTAAAATAAAGTGTTACTTTATAATTTTCGTATGATTATGTTCCTTAACTTAGAATTATCTGCTTACATCACATATTTAATTGCATTTATTTATCTTTTTTAAGCAGACCATATATTCCTATAGTATAAATTATTTACATAGAAGCTTTTTCATATGTATAATAGGAATGTCTTTGTAAAATCAGACAGTTTAATTTAATATAAAATATATAAAACACAGAAAGCAGCAAAGCGAGATTACAGTAATGAGTGATTACCTAGATCCGAATAATGAAGAGCTATTAAAAGATTTCTATTCTGAGGCCAATTCACAAGTTGAAATTCTAGAACAGAATATACTGGCTATCGAAGATAATCCGGAAGATAGAGATTCTGTTGATGAAATATTCAGAGCGGCACATACCCTGAAAGGTGGAGCAGCTACTGTACAGATGACCGAACTGGCTGAGTTTACTCACCTGGTTGAAGACCTTCTTGATGAAATCAGAAGCGATAATATAAAAATTGACGGCACAGTTGTAGATAACCTTCTTGCATCAATTGATGTAATTAAGGAAATGCTTTCAGAGCGCAGCAACGGATCTATCTACGAAGAAGATATCACCAGCCTTAAGCAGAGTCTCAAGGCCTTGAGTGAAGGGAAGGGCACAGCTGCTGTCCCGGCCCAGGATACTCCTGTAACACAAGAACCGGCAGCTCCTCAAGAAACAGCAGAGCTTTCTGAGTATGAAATACTGGAGTTGAAAGAAGCTACCGGCGGCCTGCCGGTCGTGCAGGTAACTGTATATTTTAATGAATCCAACCCTATGAACTCTGTGGGGGGGATACAGGTCTATGCAAGGCTTAAGAATCAGGGACAGATCCTCAAAACTGTTCCCGATTTTGATAAACTATATGAAGACATGTACTTCCCTGTGGTTCAGTATTTCATCTCTTCAGAGAATGATCCCGTCGCACTTGAAGCTGAAGCCTTTATTTCTGAAGTTACAGATGCAGTGGATGCGGAAATACTCGGTCAGGAACAATCTACTGTAAAACCGGCAGCTGCCGGGATTGAAGCCCCTAAAGAAGCTCCTGTTGCGCTTCCTGCTGCACAAGTTCAGCAGAAAGCGGCGGTCAGTGAAAATGCAATTAACACTGAGATAAAAAAATCTACCAAAGCAGCTGCCCCGAAAACCAAATCCAAAGATAACAGCGGATCGATCCTCAGAGTGGACAGTAAAAGAATTGATAACTTGTTAAACCTTGTGAGTGAAGCGGTAATCAATAAAGCAACTTTCAACCAGATAAACAGCTCTTTTGTAGATATTCAGAATGAACTTCAGAATGCAGAAAGCACATTCAAGGACAAACTGAAATCTCTGTTTGATGATCTTCCTCAGTTTCTTGAAGATATACAGAGAAATAAGTCCGTTAAAGATGTAAAAAAAGAGATCAATGAAAAATATGAGGATCTTTTTACAATCTTTGATTCCTTTGAAACCAACTTTAAACAGACTGTTGGTACTTTTAAAAGTACCTCAGCCAATCTTGGTAGAAATACGGGGGACCTACATGAAGCTATCCTGAAAATCAGAATGGTTCCAATCAATCAGATATTCTCCCGATTTCCCAGACTTGTAAGAGACCTTTCAAAATCTCTCAACAAGAAGATAAAACTTACAATTGAAGGTGAAGATACAGAACTGGATAAATCAGTAATTGAAGAATTACTTGATCCTCTCATGCACTGTGTTCGTAACTCACTTGACCATGGTATTGAAAATCCTGATGTAAGAGTTGAAGGAGGTAAATCCGAAGAAGGACAGATTCTTCTTAAAGCCAGCAATGAAGGTAATATGATCGTCATCGAGATATCTGATGACGGAGCCGGAATTGATGTGGAGACTGTAAAGCAGAAGGCAATTGACCGCGGAATTATTCATCCCAGTAAAAATCTTTCAGATGTAGAAGCTTACAACCTGATATTCGAACCCGGTTTTTCCACAGCCAAAGAGATCACAAATATATCGGGAAGAGGTGTGGGACTCGATGTTGTAAGAAAAGAGATTGAAAAACTTAATGGTACTGTTACAGTCCATTCAAGCCGGGGAGAAGGATCAAGCTTTATTATTAAACTACCTCTGACTTTGGCAATAATACAGGGTCTTCTGGTTCGTGTCGGTAACGAAGTCTATGCAATTCCCATTACAAGTGTTATAGAAAGTCATAGAATTAAACCCGAAGAAATCAAGATTATCGATAACCATGAGGTTTTCAATGTACGGGATGATGTAATATCTCTTGTCAGGATGAATCGTTTATTTCGCCTTGATACAGAAAGTTCCAAGGATTATAATTTTGTTGTTATTGTGGGCAGCGGTGATAAAAAGATGGGCGTTATGGTAGATTCACTGATCGGTGAAGAAGATGTTGTTATTAAACCTCTTAAAGACAAGTATACCAATTCTCCCGGTATTGCAGGAGCAACAATCCTGGGAGATGGTACTGTTTCCTTAATCATCGATGTCAGTCAGCTTCTGGATCTCTGCATCCAGAAGGAACAGGCTACAAGACTCAAAAGATCACAGGCGTATTGAGGTAAAGAATGAGCATACAGGGACTGACAAACAGAGAAGAGCAGAAAGAGCTCGAAATGGCTAAAATTGACTTCAAGATGGTAACTTTTACACTTGCCGGTAAAGACTACGGAATCGATATCATGCGGGTCAAAGAGATTCATAAAGCTCAGAAATTTACTTTTGTACCTAACTCGGCACCCTTTGTAAGGGGTGTATACAATATGAGAGGGGATATCATTTCCGTTATAGATTTGAGAGTCTTCTTCAACCTTCCCGCAACAAGCAATGAAAAGGGATACGAGAATATGATCATCCTCAGACTTGAGGACAACACAATGGGTATACTTGTTGATTCCATTGAAAAGGTTATTGGCATTGATTCATCAAGAAAACAGCCGCCTCATCCCTTATTTGGAGATATTAATATTAAATATATTGATGGTGTTGTGGAAAATGATTCAAGCCTTTACATCATCCTTGATGCTGAAAAAATCTTCAACAATGAAACAAAGAGTGACAGCAAGGAAGATATCAGAAATATCGCACAGGCTGCGGAATATAAGGAAGTTGAAGTCCCTAAACCGGAAAAATCCGATAAAGTACTTAATCAGAGTTTTGTTGAAGAAACACTGGCCACATACCTTGGTTTCTATCCCAGCGCTCTTAACCGCGACTGGATATCCGCTCGCTTTGACAGCTGGATAAAACAAAAGGGAAAAGACAACTTTCAGCTTAAGAACAAAGAAGATGCAATTGAATTCCTGAAAGGATTTTTCTCCATCGGTACTGGTCAGATGTGGAGTGATGAAATTATCAATTCACTGACTCCAATTTTACCTGATCTGAAGGGTAATTCTCTTGTATGGAACCCGGGATGCGGACGCGGATATGAGACCTATTCAATTGCTTCAATGCTTAAGAACAAGAATCCTGGAACCATACTGAAAGTACAGGGAAATGATAATGATCTTATAAATATCTCTTCGGCTCCCGGCCTATCCTTTGACAAAAGCAGGATCTCTTCATTTTACAGTGAATATCTTGTTGACGCCGGCAGTGGTTCACAGTTCAATGAAGTTATCAAAAACAGCATCATATTTGAATACAGTGACCTGAACAATGATGTATCCATGCCCCCTCTGGACATGGTCATCTGCCGTGATACACTAAGTTATCTGCCTGAAACATCTCAGCAGAAGCTGCTGGATTTTATGTATGCCAACCTTAAGCCCGGTGGTCTGCTTATGCTTGGAGACAACGAAATCCCCATCAGTATCAGTGGTTGGAATGTGGTTGAGAATAACAGTTATAAATTATATAAAAAAAATTAAAATCGTGAGTCTATAGTATATAATTAAATTTAATGAGGAGAATACTGCATGAGAGTTGAGTATATCAATCCTTTTGTTGAAGCTGCATTCAACATTATCAAGGAAGTACTTCAAACTGAAGTAAACAGAGATGAGCTTTATCTTAAAAAATCAACACAGCCGGTGTTGGGTGTCGCAGCGATAGTAGGACTAGCCGGAGATGTAGAAGGACGAGTGCTGATTGATATGTCTCAAGAGACAGCAATCAAGATTGCTTCTACAATGAACGGTGAAGAGCTGACTGAAATGGATGAGCTGGTAAAAGCTACGATTACAGAGCTTGCAAATATGGTTACAGCCCAGGCTGTAACTAAATTGCATGATCTAGGTTTTAAATTTGACCTGACACCTCCGGCAATTATTACCGGTGAAAATATGCAGGTTTCTGATATCAATGTTGAAGCACTTATTGTTCCACTGGGACTGCCTCATGGTAAAGTCGAAATCAATGTGGCCATAAGAGAGCGATTAGGAGTCTAAGATGAAAACAACAAGTGATTTTCCCTCAATAAACGAAAGAGTCCCGGAAGGACAAAGTGGTGACGGTAGGTCTATCAAGGTTCTTGTTGTAGACGATTCCATGTTTGTTACAAAACAGATCAGCCAGATTCTGACATCAGAAGGTTTTGAAATTGTAGGTACAGCATCGGATGGTGCCGAGGGTGTTGAAAAGTATAAAGAACTTTACCCCGAAGTTGATCTGGTAACAATGGATATTACAATGCCACGTATGGACGGTGTAACAGCTCTTGAAAAGATCATTGAGTTTGATAAAGATGCTAATGTCATTATGGTAAGTGCCCTTGGAAAACAGGATCTGGTGAAGAAATCTCTTATGATCGGAGCCAAGAATTATATTGTAAAACCACTGGACCGTAAAAAGGTTCTCGAACGGGTTGTCAGCGCTATAAAATAATTTAGCAACGGTTATTGACAATTCTGTCAATAACCGTAAAATGATGATTCCCAAGGGGGGCTAGCTCAGTTGGTTAGAGTACATGCTCGACATGCATGGTGTCGGCGGTTCGAGTCCGCCGCTCCCCATAAAAAAGAGATCCGATATTTCGGATCTCTTTTTTTTATTATAAATCCAGTACTTGATCCAAATTATAATTCAACCCAGAGTTCATAGACACAACCATTGTCGTTATAGATCTTAAGCTCACCGTTACGCTGTTCCACAAGGGTATTGATAATCTTGAAACCAAGAGACTCATTTTTTGCATCCTCAAGCTCAAGATCAATTCCTTTTCCATAATCCCTAAACTCTATATGCAGTAGGTCTGTGACTCCCTTCTGTTTTTCAACACGGCTCATACAGAAAAACTTTTTATTTTCATCTTCAATATTGTAGGCGTATTTCAGGGCATTCAGAATAATTTCATTCATGATCATACCCACTTGAATACATGTATTTGTTGAACAGATTATATCTGTAAAATCCATTTCTAAATTATCCGTATCTTCCTTGAGTATGGATTTCAAAAGATCCTGCAGATAATATTTAAGATTTATCCTTGAAAAGTCTTCAGACTTATAGAGCATCTGATGCACCATCGCAATTGTCTGAACCCGGGAAACTGCCTCTTTAAGATAATTCTTCAATTCATTTACTTCTGTACGGCTGCCCTGCAGATTTAAAAGGCTGATGATCATCTGAAGATTATTGTTCACCCTGTGATGAACTTCCTGCAAAAGAATATTTTTCTCTTCCACAAGTTTTTCCAGCTTGAGATTACTCTGATTAAGCCGTTCTGTACGGTTTTTAATCTGGGTCTCCAGCTCATCGCTCAGGTGCTTCAGACTTATTTCAGAATCCTTTAAGGCTGTTACTTCGGTCAGTGACAGGGTGAGCAGACTGTCGTTCTCAATTTCTACGGCATTGATATTTACCGAGAAAAAGGAGTGATTATGAAAGATGACTCCTTCTTTCATATGAGAGAGTGGAGGAATAAGAGACTTGATATTAATACCGTAGAACTGTGTCTCAGCAATACCTGACATTCTGATGGCGGAATCATTTGCAAAAAGTATCATTCCATTATCTCTAATCAAGAACAGAGGCTCTTTCAGTGTTGCCAAAACATTGTATTTGTTGAGTAGGATCTGAGTTTTAATACTGTTCTGAATATACAGGAGAGCTGAAAATCCGACAAAGGTAAGAGTCAGGGGAGTGAGCTCAAAATGATGTCTGTAATCCACCAGCCATTCTATAAAACTGACTGATATTGTAAAAAGTCCCATAAAGACGATGACCCAGCGCCCGCGCCCTCTTTGGAGCAGGGTTCTGGTCGGTTTATATACAAGCATCCCGATACCCAGGAAAATAGAGAAAAACATAAAGACTATTAATATATCAAAAAGTGGCTGAAGCTCCTTGGTCAGTCCATAATCTCCCGTAAAATGCTCAATATTCAACCATAACAGATGGTGTATGGGATTACTCAATACAAGTCCGATTACAATAATGGGATAAAGAAACATCAGTCTGTTTACTTTCTTATCAAAAATAGATTTATTATGCCTGATCTGGTAACAGAAGCTTAACCAGATAACAGGCAGAAAACCTGTTGCAAAATATTGAAGAGTATTAAAAAATATTTTAATTTCAAAAACAGGAGCAAAATACTCCATTAACTCTGAAATAAGCCACAGCCAGAACAGAAACATAAGGATGGTAGCTGTTTTGAATATCGGCTTTCCCCGTGAAAAGAAAAAAAGGAATGCTAATGAGAGTGTCAGACCGCTTGTTATGATATTCAGCAAAAAATATACTGTTGGAAAATAAATCATATTTAAAGGATATCATAGCCGCAAACAGATTTCAGTAAAATTTAATTCTATTGTGAAATAGAGTATAAAACCATTAAAATATAGTATTATAGATCTTTAAGGGAGTTATCATGCAGTCATTTGATCTTGGGAAAAAAGTATTTTTTCTATATCCGCCCCACGACTTTTCAAAAAATATTATTACAGGGCTTTTCAGAGAAGGTTTTGAGATTTACAAACTGAACAGTACAGTGTCTCTACTGAAAATACTCTCCGCCTATCCTGATTCCATACTCGTTATCAATACTGATTACCCCTATGAAGATGACGGATTCAGCACTTTTACCGATAAGATTCTTAAACAGGAAGAATTTAAAAATCTTATGGTCTATACAATTTTCAATGAGAGTGTAAGCTTCGCTGATAAGGTCAGGGATTATATTGCATTAAACAGGCCTGATGAGGAAGTTTATTCCGATTTGAACAGGATTCTCACAGAAGGAAACGCTCATGGTAAAAGAGAGTATGTCCGCTACGGCAATTTTGATAAGTATCTAAGCACAATCAGCTTTACTGTAGAAGGAAATGATTATTCTGAAGGGATGCATGATATTAGTCCCAAAGCCCTCTCATTTTCATCAGACAAGGATATGGAACATCTTGTGGGTAAGAGTTTTTCCGATATGAAACTGAAAGTGGGAGTCTATGAGATAACTGTTCATGGTAAAGTTGAACTGAGCAGAATGATCGGTGGCAAGAAAATCTATATTGCAGTTTTTGATCTTGATGAATCAGAGAAAGATAATATTTTTAATTTTATTTTCACATCCCTTGAAATGGGTATGGATGAGATCATTCAGAAAATGGGTGGAAATTGAATACCTGCAGAACTGATCAGTGCTGAAGCAATCAGCACTAGAACTAATATAAGGTCCTCTCCTGTTTCACATATAAAGCCGTATACATCACCTGTAAGGCCTCCAAGCTTCTTTGATATGTTATGACCCATTAAATAGACTGCAGCCGCGTGAATAAACAGTAGAGGCAGCATAAGAGTATTTTCTGATAACACATAAACAGCCAGAACTGTAATAATTCCCAGAGACATTTCACGAAGCCTCATATGCTCCTGAAAAAAGCGTCCCATCCCGTCTTTTCTTGCAGGTTTGAAAGAACGTATGACAATCAGCTGTCCCCAGCGGGCCGTGACAGGTACCAGCAGAATCAATGCCGGATCAATCAGATTAAGTTCATAACACAATGCTGTTTTCAGCAGCATTTGCAGCACAAGAGCCAGAGCGCCGAAGGCTCCGATATGACTGTCTTTCATGATCTCAAGCATTCGCTCCCGTTCACGCCTGCTTCCCAGGCCATCAATAGTATCTGAGAGTCCATCCAGATGAAGCCCTCCGGTGATAATGACCCAGGCAATGGTCTGCAGAAGAGCTGTTGTCACCCCGGAAAATATAAAAGCAGAAAAATATTGAACAGCCAGTAAGAGAAACCCGATAATCAGACCAACAAAGGGGAACATACCCGAAGCGCGGGAAACCTGAACAAGATCCTCATTCTCCTTCCAGGGAAGGGGCAGTGAGGTCATAAATCTAAGAGCATAAAAAAGTTTTGCAATCATATTAAAATCTCGGTAACACCCGCTTCAGCAAATGTGGCCATTTTGTAATAACAACTGAGAGCATTATCAATCAGGGGAAGAATCATTACGGCTCCTGTGCCCTCTCCCAGACGCATATTCAGATCTACAAGAGGGTCTATTTGATAAATCCTGCAGATTTCCGCAAAACCGTCTTCACCTGATTGATGAGAAAAGAAAAGATAGTCCTTTACTAAGGGGTTAAACTGCATTGCCAGCAGGGCTGAAGCACCGGAAATAAAACCGTCTACCAGAACAGCACAACCGTATACTGCGCCTGCCAGCATAACTCCGCACATAGCGGCAAGTTCAAAACCGCCGACAGCAGAGAGTATATCCATTGGATCTGCAGAATCAGGGTTGTGAAGCTTTAGTGTTTCAATGATAACCTGAGCTTTATGATCAACCCTGGCCCTTGGAAGACCTGCACCCGTACCGGTGATCTTATGTGGATCAATTCCTGTAAGGGCTGCATAAATAGCACTGGCTGATGTCGTATTACCAACACCCATTTCACCGCAGAGAAGAAGATTGCGACCGGCATTGATTTCAACCCGGGCAGCTTCAAAACCTGTACTCAAGGCCTGAAGGACCTGTTCTTCGGTCATTGCTCTTGTCCGTCGCATATTAGCTGTTCCCAGTGCAATGGGAGCCTGTATCACACGGGGATCCTCAACCTTATGAACCATACCAGTATTAAATACTTTTAATTCACAACCACAGCAGTCTGACAGAACAGAGATGGCTGCTCCGCCATTGAGAAAATTCATAACCATCTCCGCTGTAACCACCTGTTTTGAAGGGGAGACCCCTTCGGCTACGACACCATGGTCCGCAGCAAAACAGAGAATTGTTCTTTTATCAATGACCGGCTCCCGGGTCTTCTGTACCCCTCCGAGCCTGGTAATCAAAGTTTCAAGTTTTCCAAGGCTCTGAGGCGGTTTGGTCAGTGAATCCCAGCGCTTCTCTATATCCTTCATAATATTGGAATCAAGTGATGATATTGTTTTCAATAGATCTGACAACTCAGTCTTATTCATTATTTTAGCCTCTGAGCCAGTCCGGCAATTACATGATAAACCTCTGATGCTGAAGCCGCCAGTGTCTGATGAGATCTGCCGCAGAGTTCCTGAAATATCCGTCCGAGAAAGTTTGGCGAGACCAGCCCCTGTTCTACCAGGTTGGAAACGACAATGATTTCCCCGGGAAAATCGTCCAATGCTTTAATAAAATCTGAAACTCTGCGGGATATAAGTTCCTCGGCTTCAATCTGTTTAAAATCATCACCCAGTTCCATTAGAAGGTTTGTGAGCCACAGGGTCAGACAGTCAAAAAGAATGACATCTCCCTTTTTCGCCTGAAACTCAAGGATCTTTTCTGGTACAGACAGGGTTTCTTCCAGGGTGATCCAATTCTCCGGTCTTGATTCCCGGTGTCTTTTTATTCTGAGTTTCATCTCATCATCCCAGGCCTGAGCGCTTGCCAGGTATATGACCCGTCCATTATTTTTCAGAGCCAGTTCTGCAGCCGCATTTTCAGCATAGGCTGTTTTACCCGATTTGGCTCCTCCTAGAATTAATATCATTTTTTCAGATACTCCCTGATACTGCTGAGCAGTTTCCTATTATCTTTTTCAGTTCTTACACCTATTCTGATTGTATTTTTCAATTTAAATGAAGCACAGTCCCTTACAAGAATCAGATCCTTCCATAAATGTGCCTTTAAAGTTTCCATGTTATCTACATCTACCAAAAAAAAGTTTGAACAACTGTTATAAACCTTGAGTCCCATGGATTTAAGCTCATCCCTCATATGCTCCCTGCGTTGTGCTGTTTTTCCCCAGCTTTCCTGGAAGTAGGCAATTTCATCATAACTGGCGACTCCGGCATCCTGTGCAGGGGCGCTGATACTCCATTCAGGCTGCCATTTTTTTATTGTTTTGATCAGCCTTGATTCGGCCATTAAATAACCAAGCCTCAGACCGGGAATACTGAAATCCTTAGTCATAGAACGAAGCACAATAACATTGTCTCTCAGAGGGTTATAACGTTTTTCTGAAAGCACGAAACAGACATAGGCTTCATCCAGAATCATAATTGTTCCGCTTTTAATACAGGCTTGTCGGATTTTTTCAAAATTATCCTCTTCCATATAACGGCCTGTTGGATTATTAGGAGAGCAGAGCCAGAGTAGTGCGGGTTTTTCTTTTTTCAATGTAGAGATAATTTTTTCGGCCTCAATAAGAAAATCATCTGAATCATCCATATAAATCTCAATAATATTGGATGTTTTCAGCCTGCAGGCATCCTCATATTCACTGTAGGTCGGCTGTACAATGCATACCGCCTCGTTTTCTTTCATAAGTGAGGAGACAATTAAAAACATCCCCTGAGATGTACCGTTGACCACTAGAATTTCATCAGTATCAACATCATTGAATTCGGCAATCTTTTCTCTCAGGAGGCTGCAGGCAGAATCAGGATATCTGGTGATTCTAGACTCCCTGATAGCTTTTAAAACTGTTTCAGGCAGTGGTTCAGGATTAATGCTTACGCTGAAATCTATAACATCATCTGGATTGATTCCGTTTTCTCGTAATTCATAATAGTTCAGACCACCATGTTCAGAAGCCATAATCCCCCCTTAAATATTGCCAGTAGAAGTAAAAGTGTCAGTAACAGGGATAATAATGTAATCCCTAGAGATATATCTATCTTTCCCGGACCGGGCAGCTCTTCATCGCCGCCCAGTGTATATTCATTCTTTTTTTCAAGCCTTACTGAAATGGCTCCCGACATGGCAGACATGGTCCATCCAGCATTGGGACTTGCTGTGTTATTCCTGTCCCTTACAAGATATTTCCAGCTTTTTCTTCCGGACGCACCTGGATATAAAAAAGATGCACTTACAATCATAAGAGCTGTTAATCGGGCTGGAATCCAGTTCAGCAGACTGTCACACCATGCTGTAAACTTTCCTCCCCACTCAAATTCCTCATTTCTATAAGCTATCATGGCATCTGAAGTGTTGATAAAACGATAGGCCCAGCAGCCGGGAAGTCCGGCTGCCAAAAAGAAAAAGATGGGAGAAGTAAAACTGTCAGTTATGTTTTCAGAAACAGATTCAATAACACAGGAGCTTATCTCCTCAGGACTTAAATTATCAGTATTTCTGCTTACCAGATGATATGAAGTCAGTCGTCGGGCCTCGTTAAGATTGCCCTCGACAAGCTGATCCCGTATTTCTCGGGCACTTCTGAATAGATATTTTAGTGAAAAAGAGACCTTAAGGAGGGGGATGCTGATCAGGAACAATATAAGATGATTCTCTGATGGGAGAATTCTGATCAAAAGGAACGGGACTCCTCCAAAAATGAAAATTCCGCTGATAACAATCAGGAAACCCCAGAGAAATTCACCTGTTTTTGCTGTGAAAGGTTTAATTTTCCAGCTTCCGGAAATAAACTTTCCCATCCATACCGTTGGGTGAATAAAGGAAGGGGGCTCCGAAAAAAGGAAATCCCATAAAATAGCTGCTGCAATAATCAATTCTGACATAATTTCTTATATCATTAATTATGAAAAGTTCATTGTTTTTTCTTATGATTAATTGGAAGAAATCGTATATGTAGTCTGGTTAAGTTTATTTATTATGTTTGATTATATTTTCCTATACATGTACTATGTAATTGTGTAAGAAATCTACTATTTCACAGTACATGCTAAAATATGAATAAAGACGATATAAAAAAACTTGAGACCCTAAGCTCCAAAGAACTCATTTCTCTTGTCCTTTCGCTAAACGAAGAGCGGGAAACAATGGTCATCCAACTGGGAGACCTTGCGACTGGGCTGACAAATCTTAAAAAAGAAAACAGTGATCTCCAGAAAAGGGTTGTCTTGAATCATAAAACCGGTCTTCCAAATCATGTTCAGGCCAATGAAGATATCAATCTGCTTCTTGATAAGAGAGTGGAAGAAAATAATATGAATCCCATGGCTTTCATTCTTCTTAAACTGAATGAAAGTTTTGAAGCAATTAACAAAGCCCTTAAGCCGTCCATCAGTGAGTGGGTTCTATATCAGATAGGAGTTCGGCTTATAGAAATCAGCGGTATGGAAAATGTTGTTTATCATACACGTGAAGATGAATTTCTTATCATATACCAGGATATTGGTGATGAGAGCCGTCTGCATATGTTTCTTCAGCTTCTGAATGAGGAACTCAAACGACCACATATCTTTTCAGGATATAACTTAACCATAGATACGAGTTGCGGGGTTTCCATCTATCCTAAGCATGGACTTGATAGAAATACTCTGCTTCATAACTCCGATATTGCATTAAGCTATGCTTTCAAGCAGAAACTCAGCTACACCATATATACTGAAGAGATCAGCGATCTGGTTATCCAGAAGATGGAACTGCAGAACAGCATCATCAAGGCCCTGGAAGTACAGGCTATTAAAGAAATTGATAAGCAGTTCTATCTTAATTTTCAACCGATTATTACAATTGATGTCAGTGAAAACAGCTTTAAGGTTATTGATGTCAAAGCTGAATCCCTGATCCGCTGGAATCATCCTGAAAAAGGGGGAATCAATCCTGATGATTTTATTCCCCTTGCAGAGGAGACCGGGCTTATCATCCCATTGGGGAACTGGGTTCTTTTCAGTGCTGCCAGACAGCTACAGAAATGGCAGGAATCAGAAGCTAAAGATGTTCAGATTTCAGTCAATGTTTCTCCCCGTCAGTTTTATAATCCTGAGCTTGTGGAAACAATAGAGAGGATGACAGACAATTATGATCTTGATCCTTCCCAGCTGAAAATAGAGCTGACAGAAAACAGTCTGATTGACAATCCAATAAATGCAATTGAAAAATTGAATCAGCTTAGAGAGGCTGGTTTTCATATTTCCCTCGATGATTTCGGAACTGGTTACTCTTCTCTCAACTACCTGAAAGATCTTCCCGTGGATACAGTTAAAATTGATAAATCCTTTGTCAGCAAAATTACTGAAAATAATCTGGACCACTCCATACTTAAGGGAATCCTCTACTTTATTAATGAACTTAATCTGGATCTGATTGTTGAAGGAGTTGAAACTCTTGAACAGCTTAAGATTCTTGTTGAACTGGGCTGTAGAACATTCCAGGGATTCTATTTCTCAAAAGCTCTTTCGGATACAGAGTTTATAAAATACAGAGATCAGATCTTAAATAAAGAGTTCTCTGTGAGCGCCTGGAAAGAGAAGTCCTGACCGTCCTTTATACCTTTCAGCCTATTACATCCAATCAAAGATCAGTTTAAAGTTAATAATTCAATAATAAACCCGGCATTTTGCTTATTAATTCATGTATTCATGATGTTAATAGTATTTCAGAGGATATAATAGATCATAAGGAGAGTACCCTGATGGCACTCATAAAGGACATACACCCGGATGTTTTGGAACATCTGCAGCTGCTTGCGGAAAAATATGGAGAGCCGGGAGACAAGTATATAAAATCTCTCAGCCGTGCCTGGCATAAAAAAGAGAAAATTTTTATGAAACAGGTAAAAACTTACCATATGACCATCGAAACAGAGATCAGAAAAGATGAAAGAAGGGCCTTTATTCTCCTTACATTTTCAGGATCTATTCTGGGTGCCGGTCCTGCTTCCGAGGATGGTTCAAGACAGATAATTTATGCCAGTATAGGAGAGAGAAAAGATGTACCGGAAAAGCTTCTTGAAGACAACATGATACTAAAAAGTGCTGTCAAACTTGATAAAGAAGCATCCTTTTCCGGCGGGTCTTTTAAAAGAAGTTCTCCCGTATATAAGATCGCTCTTATGAACAGCGGCCCCGCCGCCAGTCAGACTAAACAGCTTGAAGACGCTACAAGGATCATGACAAAAGAGTTTGTAAGTATTAACAACACAATCATACCGGACTGAAATGAAAAAAGAATTATTCAGAATAGCCAATGCAAAAGGACCAGACTCAGTACAGCTTATTATGGAACAGCTGCAGGCCGTTCAGGAAAGTATTGAAAATCAGGATTCTTTTATCCGGCCGCGGGATATAGAAAACAGACCTGGAGGTCTACTCTTTCTACATCAGGAAATACCCCTCATAGTTCTTCCCGACCTGCATGCCAGAAAGGACTTCCTCTATTCTCTGCTTATGAAAGAGACAGATGATGGAACAGTACTTGAACGCCTGGAAGAAGGATCTTTGCAGATTCTTTGTGTGGGAGACGGATTTCATGCCGAAAGACGTGCATATAAGAGATGGCAGAAGGCTCTGAGTGAATACAGAACTAATTTCAGAAAGCATAAAAACATGGATCAGGAAATGGCTGAAAGCCTGGGATTGATGCAGATGATAATGCTTCTGAAAACAAACTGTCCCGATCATTTCTTTTTCCTTAAAGGAAATCATGAAAATATTCTTAATGAAGAGGGACGGGGTAATCATCCATTCGGAAAATTTGTTTATGAGGGTGAAATGGTCAGATCATGGACAGAAAAGTTTATGGGTCCGGATTTCATGTATGATTATGCAGAATATGAACATTCCCTTCCGTTTATGGCCCTGGGCAAGGAACTGATTATCTCTCATGCCGAACCTGAAAGCTATTATCATCCTGAGGAAATAATTAATATTTATGATAATAACAGTGTTAAGCTGGGACTGACCTGGACTGCCAATGATCAGGCTGAAGAGGGGAGTGTTGAAGAAATCCTTGAGGATTACTCTACCAGATTCAACCGTGACTTTGCATACTGTGTCGGCGGGCACAGAACGATTAAGTCTCTTTACAGACTGAGAGCCTCAGGAAAATATATCCAGATACATAACCCCGACAGACATGTCGTTTTATATACAGATCAATCTACAGATTTCGATCCGGAACTGAATATTGTTGATCTGCAACAGATTAGGAGGCTTCCTTTATGAGCCGTATACCTACAAAGATAGGGAAATATCAGATTCAGGAAAAAATTGCAGAAGGCGGAATGGGGGCTGTTTTCAAGGGAACCCATCCCACATTGGAAAAACCTGTTGTTCTGAAAAAACTGACGTTCAGCTCCAATGAGCACCTGATTGAAAGATTCAGGCGCGAAGCCAAAATAATGATGGAATTCAGCAATGAAAATATTGTGAGAGTTTATGATCATTTCAAGAATGCCTCGGCCTATTATATCGTTCAGGAACTGGTAGATGGAAAATCTGTAGATCTGATTCTGAAAAAAGAGAGATATCTCCGTTATGATGAAGCAATCTACATTTTCTATAATGCCTGCAAAGCCCTGGATTATGCACACAGAAATCAGGTAGTTCACAGAGATATCAAACCGGCGAATATTCTACTGTCAAAAACCGGCGAGATCAAACTTGTGGACTTCGGTATCGCCCAGTCTGAAGAAGAGGATGATTCTCTTACAAAAGAGGGGATGGCCCTGGGGACCCCCTCGTACATGGCTCCTGAGCAGTATGATGACTCACGAAATGTAACATTCAAGGCTGATATCTATTCTCTGGGAATCATGCTCTATGAAATGGTAACCGGTAAAAAACCGTATCCCGGAAAAATGACACCCGAGACTCTCTTTAAAATCCAGAAAGGTAAGTATACGGCTGTCAGAAAAGCAAATCCCTCTCTTCCCAGATCCATCAACTGGTTTATTCGAAAATCAGTTCAGTCCAATCCAAAAAAGAGAGCAGATTCGGTTGCCCTTATCCTGAAGAAGCTTGAAAAATGGTACAAGAACTCCGACATTGAAGGGATAAAAGAGGATCTGATATTACTGGTCAATGATAAAGAGAGACGTCCTGCTGGAAGCAGCAAAAACCGATCTATAAAGAAGGGGATTCTGATCCCTCTGTCGATCATTGCGATTCTCGGGATAGCAGGATTTACACTGTACAGCCTTGGATATCATTACAGAACAATATATGCAGACAGCTATGGTGGATTCTATCTGAAGCAGGAGATATATTCACCGGAATATTATCCTGATGAATACAATTTTGAAACAAGTGTATTTCCCGATGAAGAAGGGAGAATAGGTGACAGTATACTGAGTACCTTTCGCTACAAGGCATCTAAAGAGCGGGAAGACGGTTCAATTATTATTGAATCTCCCAGGACCTTTCTCCCTACCGGTGCTTACTGGATCAAGACCACAACAGCATCCAGGGTCTATTGGCAGAATATATTTATCAAGCCCTTCAACAGTCGGGGATTTCTGATAAAACCGGGAGCCCTGGATATTCTGATGCTTGATCTTCCCTCATCAACTCCTGAAGAGCTCAAAGTCAGCCTGAATGTCAGGAGCCGATCAGACGGGGCGGACCTTAACAGTAAAGCTGCGATATCAGTTGAAATCAATAATAGTTATATTCCAATAGAGGAACTGGAAACTCCCCTTATCACGGGGAGAGCCTATAACTTCAGAATAAGTGCTGAAGGGTATTATCCTCTGACCTATGACCTGGGACTGAAAAAACATCAGGATGAACTACATCTTGAAACAAGACTGATTCCTTTAGAGGGCTTTTTAAGACTTAAAAGTACTGATTCTCTTAAGGAAGATGGACTGAAAGTACTGATCAACGGACAGAGCACAGTCCCATCGGGAGGAATCGTATCCCAGATGATGAATACCTCTCTATTAAAAAATCTTAAATCTCTTCCCCTGACACCCGGAGT
This sequence comes from Oceanispirochaeta sp. M1, assembly GCF_003346715.1. NCBI lineage: Bacteria > Pseudomonadati > Spirochaetota > Spirochaetia > Spirochaetales > Spirochaetaceae > Oceanispirochaeta > Oceanispirochaeta sp. M1. The sequence continues at coordinate 11,354 of NZ_QQPQ01000032.1, read as the reverse complement.
ATATGAGCTGGAGTTTATTAAGGGAAAAATCAGGAGCAGCTCCGAAGTGACAATCATATCAGGAGAAGAGAAAGTACTGATAATTGAATTAAAAACTGAAAATGATAAAACCAGGGAAATCCTGGTTGAGGAGTAAATCATGAATTCCAGTGGAAGATATATTGTTTCACTATGCATGGGACTGACGGCGGCCATTCTCGGCTGGTCTGTTCTTGAACTGATACTGTCCCTGCAGGAGAGTTTCCCGTCTTATACGGTACTGCTTCTTGCCACAGGTGGTCTCAGTACTGCAGCAATGACTGCAGTAATAGCATCTATTGAGGGAATACTTCATAAGAACAGCTCTAAGATAAATAGAGAGTGGACTATGGGTCTCGTCTGGGGCTTCGCGGGAGGAATGATCGGAGCCATAGCCGGACAGTTCTTTTTTAATCTGATCCTGCCGGACTCCGTTCTGCCCGAATCCTATAGAAATTCATATTTTGCCGCCCGTATTATCAGCTGGGCCATTATGGGAATGTTTATAGGTACAGCAGAAGGGCTTAGAGCCCGGTCAAGTCAGAAAATACAGGCTGGAATTATTGCCGGTCTTACAGGCGGAATTGCCGGTGGTGCAATTGTTGAGGGAGCCATGCTCTTTTTTCCTGCCGACAGCTGGCTCAAACTTCCCGGATTTATGATTATGACAATGGGAACAGCTCTTTTAACAATCCTGATTGAAGTTAAAACATCACCCGGTGTATTCCGGGTACTCAATGGAACCAGCAAGGGTCGTAAATATCTGATCAATCAGAAAAGGACAAGAATGGGGAGCCATCCAGGCTGTGACATAAGCATTTCCGGAAGTGATAAAGTTCCCGGTATTGCTGTATCACTGAAGCGTAAAGGTATGGAGATAATATTGCAGGCTGAGAATAATTTCAGAGTTCTTGTTAATGATGATTATGTAGAGAACTGCAGTCTGAAATATGATGATGTGATAAAAATCGGAAACAGTAAGTTCCTCTATGAGGTAAGACAATGAAAAAAATAATTACACTCCTCAGTCTTGTTTTATTTTTAATTCCCCTCTATTCCCAGCAGAATATCTCTGTCACAGGTGTGGACAGCAGTGAAATGCTTGTAAACGGGAATATCCACATATATGTGTCTCTTGAGGATAGCTCTGAGCTTCAAGTGAATGAAATGCCTGAATTGAATGATTTTTCACTTTTTGAAAAAGAAAGATCCTCGGAAGACTGGATAACTGAAGATCTCATTGATCTGCAGTTCAACGGGGTCAATCAGGATCAGATTTCATTCACTCTGCTGCTGGATAATTCAGGAAGCATGTACGATACCCTCTCTGCAAAACCCACAGATAAAAAGGATGAGCAGAGAATCCATTTTGTTTTGAAAGCTTTGCAGGATCTATTTTCAGCCACAACTGACTATAAAGACAATATCTCTATTGTCAGTTTCAATACGAATATTGAGACCCTCACATCTTTTACCGACAGCCGTACAAAGCTTCTTTCATCCCTTGACGGAATAATCCGTCCAACAGCCGAAGACTCATACACAGAACTTTACAGAGCCATGAAAACAGCGTCTGATCAACTGAGTATGCGAAAGGGCCGTAAGGTTCTGATTCTTCTCTCAGATGGAGAAAACTATACTTACAGTGAAAATCGAAAGGAGCCTCATCCTTTGTTTGGAAATGAGCTGCTGGAACTCCGCGATCTTGAGAAAGAGATGCAGAAGAGAGGGATCACTCTCTATACAATCCATTACGCAAGAGACAGCGACAGTGACCTTACAGCCCTCAGCAGAAAAACAGGAGGACTATCTTATACAGCCTCATCAAGAAATGAACTCCTCACAGCATACAAGGAAATTCACAGCCGGATAAACAACGAATTCAGGTTGAGCTACAAACCCGGTGTAAGCGCTGCAAGAGAACGCAGCATAAAAGTTTCACTGGGAGACCGGGAAAGCAGTTCGGAATTCACCTTCCTATGGGAGATATTCTGGGGACTGTCCCCGACACTGCCGTGGTGGGTCTACTGTATACTCTCAGCCCTTGCAGTTCTTCTTGTTTTTATCATTCACAGAACGCCCTTTGAAAAAATCTATAGTTTTCCACACCTGGAAGTGCTGGCAGCTGATGACTCAGATAAAACAGTCATACAGATCAGTCACGATAAAACCATGATAGCCGTAAGCCGGGATCAAACACAGATTATGGACGAATCTGAATTTGAGAATAAGGACAGTGATGAGACTGGTATAACAATTATTAAGGACTCCGACGGGAAATATCAGTTGAAGGCAGATCATGAAATAATGGTTAATAACAAGACTGTGATTAACCGTGAACTGGAAGCAGGTGATGTAATCCGCAGCGAAGGAACTATGATCATTTTTGATGAGCCAGCTGAAGATTGATAATGCAGCTCAAGTGGATCTTGTCATTACAAGCTAATTCCGATATGATCCACTTCACACATCACAAGAGAAGGAATATACAATGGGACAGAGAGGCGAAATCTTTACTTTAAAACGTTTTGTTGAAGACGGGGGTCTAACCTATTTTTTTAATGTAAAGGAAAACCGTTATGGAGATCTTTTTCTTAATCTGGTAGAGAGTAAAAAAAAGGATGACCGGTTTGTCCGCTTTTCACTGATTGTATATTCTGAAGATTATGCTAAATTCAGCGAAATACTTGAAACTGCCGTTACAAAACTCAAAGCTGAGGTTCCTGACTGGGAACATGAACTTAAAACAGGTTCCGGTAAGAGAAAATACAAATTTACAGTCAAGGCAGCAAAAAACAGGGAACTGTATCTCATAGTTTCAGAAAGCCGTGTCGGTTCTGATGAAAATTATGAAAATGTTTCAATCAGGGTCTTTAAAAGGAACCTGGATGTTTTCCTTGAAGGTTATGACCAGGCTGCTTCTCATATGAAAAGAGCTTAAAAGAACACTTACTTACATTTAACCCGCCATAAGGCGGGTTTTTATTATAAATAAGTCCTGACCAAATTTTCAGCATGTGATATATTTAAGTGTTATCAACAAACCCTTAAACAACTGGAGGATATGTGTTTCTTAAACGCATTGAACTGATGGGCTTCAAGTCTTTTGCAGACAGAACCCAAATTGATTTCACCGACGGAATAACAGCACTCCTGGGGCCAAACGGCTGCGGGAAAAGTAATATAGTAGACGCAATGAAATGGGTACTGGGTGAACAGTCTACAAAAAATATGCGTGCCGAGAAGATGGAGGATGTTATCTTCAATGGTACGGATGCCCGTAAAGCCCTCAATGTGGCAGAAGTTACATTGGTTATTTCCAACGAGGAAAACTATCTTGATCTCGACCTTGCAGAAATTTCCATTAAAAGAAGACTCTACAGAAATGGAGACAGCGAATACTTTGTCAACAATACTCTGGTGAAGCTCCGTGAACTGAAAGAGATCTTTTATGATACAGGAATAGGCAAATCCGCTTATTCGATCATGGAACAGGGTAAAATTGATCAGGTTCTATCAAATAAACCCGAAGAAAGACGATATCTCTTCGAAGAAGCCGCCGGTATCACCCGTTTCAAGATGAAGGGCAGTGAAGCCGAAAGAAAACTGAAACGGACAGAAGAAAATATGGTCCAGGTTGAAAATATCCTCAGCGAAGTTCGCAAGAATTATGAAACTCTCAGAAAACAGTCTGAAAAAACTCTTGTATACAGACAGCTGCGTGAAGAGCTCTCCTCAATTGATATAGACCTGCAACTCCTGCGCTTCAGTCAGCTCACAGAACAGCAGGAAAAGAAAGATAGTCAGAAAAACAGCGAACTTGAAAAGAAGCAACAGATTGAAGGAGAAATACTCCAGCTCAATGGAAATCTGGCCAGCAATCTTGATGCCGTCAATTCAATGGAGAATGAACTGATTGAAGACCAGAAACAACTTTACGGACTTGATCTGGAAAAAGAGAATCTGGCTGACAGAATCAAAATGTTCAATGAACAGCAGACTGAGCTGGATAAGCAGCATCAGGGACTCGCTCAGAAAGAGAAAGACCTTCTCGACAAAAAAGAGGGCCTTCAGAAAGAAGAAAGAACCAGAAAAGACTCTCTTCAGGGATTTCGGGATCAACTGAAAGACCTGGAAAATAATATCATTAACTTTGAAAGGAATATTAAATCCGCCGAAACGGGGATTGATGAGAATAACCGCATCATCAAAGAGACTGAAGAAAGAATAGTGCAGGGTGAGAAAGACAGAGAAAGCCTTCAGCTTAAACTCAGAAATCTGACTGACAATATTGTACATCAGCTTGATCAGGGACTCAAGGATTCCGGTTTTTCAATAAAGAAGAAAAAAGAACTTGAAGAGAATGTTGTATCTAAACTCAAGACTGTTCAGATTCAGCTGGAAGGTAAAATAAGACTTTTTGATGATTCCTCACGTGTGGGACATGGAAAAGACGATTCTGAAATATGGGATTCGGGTGTACAGATTCTGAAAGATTTTCAGGCAGGTCTGGTCTCTTTAGAAGAATCCATTCATAAGCTGGCTGATGCTCTTCCTGATTTCCTTGAGGAATTTCTTGCTCCCAGCGGTATTATCAGTAAAAAAAGAGACATCGATGATGAACTTGAATCTATAACACTGAATCTTAAAAAATTCAGGGAGACTGTTCAGAATAAAACCGAAGAATCCAGACAGCTCAACAGCAAAATTCAGCAATTCAGAAATACACTTGAAGAACTCAGGGTAAACAAGGCCCGCATGGCCACTCAGATTACTGCTATTGAAGATGGTATTGCCGCTCTTCAGAAAGAGATACGGGGCATAGAAGAGCAGATAGGTGTCAATCTCGATGAAATTAAAAGAGTCAAAGAGAGGGGCAAAGAGATTCTGAACAAAATCACGGCTTCTCAGAATCAGATGAACGCTCATGATGAGTCAAAAAAGGAACTTCTAAAAAAACTTAAAAATCTTGAAAAATCAATACAGAGCAGAACAAAAGATGTCAGCGGAGAAGAGGGTGCTCTTAAAAAGAAAAACAGCGACCTCCAGAAACTGCTGCTGAATCTTGAAAAAGTCAGTCTTGAACATCAGCATATCTCTACAGATCTTCAGGATCTCTGCCAGAATTTCATTGAAAATAACTCTTCGGATATAAAAAATTATCTTGATCGGCTGCCCGGTCTTAATAAAAACCGGCAGGATATGAAAAAAGACTATTCCACAACACGGGACAAACTGAGAGCCCTGGGACAAGTCAACCTGATGGCTCCCGAGGAATTTTCTGAAGTCAAAGAACGCTATGATTTTCTGAATAATCAACTGGAAGACCTTCGAACCGCAAAAGATCATCTGAGACAGGTTACCAGTGAAATAAAAAAAGAGTCTGCCGCTCTGTTCCAGAAGACATACAATGAAATAAAAAAGAATTTCAATGATGTTTTCAGAAGAATGTTCGGTGGAGGCCGGGCTGAACTGAAACTTCTTGATCCGGAAAATATCCTTGAATCTGGAATTGAAATTTATGCTCAGCCTCCCGGTAAGAAACTGGAGAACATTTCTTTGTTGTCAGGTGGAGAACGTTCCCTGACTGGAGTAGCCCTCCTTTTTGCCACATACAAAGTTAAACCTTCACCATTCTGTATCCTTGATGAAATTGATGCAGCACTGGATGAAGCAAATATTCAGCGTTTTATCAATGTGCTGATGGACTTTGGTGCTGAATCACAGTTTATTGTCATCACACATAATAAGAAAACTGTAACAGGTGCCAAGACACTGCTGGGTATAACCATGCAGGAGTCTGGAGTATCCAAACTGATAGCCATGAAGATAGGAGAATCTGCCAATGAAGCTTCCTAAGTTTCTCAGTTCAATCAATAAGAAAGTCTTTCTCATAATCGGAGGATCAACACTCCTTCTGATTTTTGTGATTGTTGGAATTCTTGTCCTGAGAGATTATATGGAAGACCAATCTGTGAATGCCATGGAACAGAGGAAAATGGCCTACGATACGGCCAGACTTAATCAGACAACACAGATAAGAAACCGCAGTGAACTGCTTTATCCCGAGGTTATTGAGGAGCTTGATCTCTCAATGGATCTTTATAGAAATAAAAACTTTAAATGGACTGAAGAAGAAGTATCCAGACTCTGGATCGAACCGGATGCCTCGGATATTGATTACTTTACTGAAGCCAATCATAAACTGGTATGGGATATTCTCAAAAATGCACCATAAGAACAGACTCTCCTTTCTACTCATCTGCTTTATTCTGTTATTCTCCTGTAAAACAACCGAGGAAGCTCCTGAGCAGACTCAAAGTGATTCAACAGAAGAAACAACAGCTGATGTCCCGCAAGGCTCTGAGGGCCAACAACAGGCTGATATATCTCCTGATACGGTATCTGATGATTCATCAGAATTTATAGAGGAACCTGAACAGGAACCAGAATGGGAAGAGAATCTGGAAGATGAGGAGACTACTCATAAAAGCATACCTCCAAGAGGCGGAATGAAATCCAGACCTGTTCCTCCGGAAGAGCTTGTTCCCGATGAACAGCCAGAGAAAATAGAATACACAGAGTCAGAACCTGAGACGGTGGAAACATCAGAAGATATTCCCGATATAGTATTTCCTTTGGAGCCTGTAATAACTGAGACCGTTGTAATTGAGAAAGAGTTGCCGGCAGCTCCTGAAACAGATATAACCGACGGTCTTATGGAATATAATAAGACTGAAAATAAAGTCATAAATGATGAACTGCCGTCAGAAATGGATGAAATTCTCTCAAATCCTCTTCTCCCTCTTGTAATTAAGGCGGACAAAGATGAGGAGAGACCTAACAGTAGAATAGAAGAACCGGTTATTGTTGTAGAAGAAGTGACAGTGGAAAACACAGAACCTGTTCCATTAATTGCAGCAGATGAGAGTCCGGAACCTGTAAGGGAAGAAGCTGTACCGGCTCCTGCATCAGTTGCAGAAAATACTCCCATAAGTGAAAGTGATTATAATCTCAGTACAGATTCATCAGGAAAATTGATAATTAATCTGCAGGGGACCGGCTGGGTCTTCCTTTCCAGCAGCGGCAGTTCTGAACTGAAACTTCGTGATAAATCATACGACCCCGCCTCAGGAAGAACCCGTTTTGCATTCACTGTGAAGAACAGCGGTGAATATAATGCAGATCTTGTCTTTATGAAGCAGGATTTGCTGAAAGGCGAATCTGAACAGAAAGTTTTAAGCATAGATAAAAGTAATAGCCCTGAAAGGACGGGAGCTGCAGAACGTAACAGCAATGTAGAAGAAGAGACTCCCCCTACTGTAACTGATCTTAAACCGGAACAAATAGAAACTGACGGTGATGCTGCAATAAATACAGCTCCTGGTGATCAGGAAGCAGTTTCATCCGTGGAATCTGAAGTGATTGCCCTCCCCGTTGAAGAATCTGTAGCAGAAGTAAAAGAACTTCCTGTGGATCTTAATCAGCTGGCTGCTGCTGAACTGTATCAACTGGCCCTGAGCTATGAAAAACCGGGGACAGGTCAGTCACTTGAAACTGCCATGGAGCTGTACCTTATGATTAAAAGAGAGTTCCCTGTGACAGAAGAGCGCTTTAAGGCTGAATCCAGAATCAGATACCTGAATAAGCATTATTTTAAAGTACAGTGATAAATGATTTTATTTCTATTTTCATTACTCAGAAATATGTCTTCAACTGTTGACAGAAGCTCAGAATATCTGTATAAAAACTGGATAGTTAATGAAGGTTTGAAATAAAATATGCTTGAAAAATTAACAGAGAAATTTTCTGATCTGTCCAGACAGCTTTCCGGACAGGCAAAAATCTCAGACAAAAATATTGAAGATGCAGTCAATGAAATTAAATTGGCGCTTCTTGATGCTGATGTAAACGTCAGGGTTGTACGCCGGTTTGTGAACAGCACTATCGAAGAAGCACGGGGTGAAAAGGTATTAAAAGCCGTAGATCCCAGCCAGATGTTCATAAAACTGGTTTATGATCGAATGGTCAGTCTTCTGGGAGACAGTAAACAGGATTTGGAGCTTAAAGGTCCCGATACTGTGTCTTCTATTCTGTTTCTGGGACTTAACGGTGCCGGTAAAACGACTACAGCGGCAAAATTGGCCAGCCGCCTTAAGTCAGAAGGCAGACGACCCTTACTGGTTGCCTGTGACCTTGCAAGACCTGCAGCTGTTCAGCAGCTAAAGGTACTTGGAGAACAGATCGGGGTAGAAGTTTACGCAGAAGATGCGAAAAACCCTGTAAAAGTGGCCAAAAATGCGCTTAAACACGCTAAAAAGTTTCAGTTTAATACAGTAATCTTTGATACTGCCGGACGTCTTCAGATTGATGCTGACTTGATGAAGCAGATCCGTGAGATTAAAGATGCTGTTAAACCTGATGAGACAATTCTTGTTGCCGATGCAATGACAGGGCAGAGTGCCGTTGATATTGCGAAGACGTTTGATGAAGAACTGGATCTCACAGGTGTTATATTAAGTAAATTTGACTCCGATACACGCGGTGGTGCGGCTCTATCCCTCAAGAGCATCACAGGAAAAGCAATTAAGTATATCGGAGTCGGTGAAAAGATAGAGAATCTTGAACCTTTCTATCCTGAGAGAATCGCCTCCCGAATTTTGGGAATGGGTGATATTGTATCTCTGGTTGAAAAGGCTCAGGAGACAGCCTCTGAAGAAGAAGCTCTGGAACTTCAGAAGAAGATGGCCTCGGCCACTTTCAATCTTGAAGATTATCTGGATCAGTTTCAACGGATGCGGAAGATGGGCAGTGTTCAGTCCCTCGTCGGCATGCTTCCCGGATTGGCAGGGAAGGTTAATGAAGACGATATTGATGAAGCTGCATTGAAGCGCGAAGAGGCGATCATTCTCTCGATGACTTTTAAGGAAAGGAGAAATCACCGGATTATCGGTCCACCACGTAAAAGGCGTATTGCCCTGGGTAGCGGATCGACTGTGGCTGATGTTAACCGCCTTATCAAGAATTTTGAGAAAATGAGGCTGATGATGAAAAAAATCAGCAAAAATAAGAAATACCAGGCTCAGCTGATGCAGCAGTTTGGTGGAATGTCTTAAACAGTAGGAGAATAATAGTGGTTAAGATTAGATTAAAAAGAATGGGAGCTAAAAGGCGTCCCTATTACAGAATAGTAGTTATGGATTCCAGATCACCCAGAGACGGAAGAACTATTGAAGAACTGGGTTACTATCATCCTGTTGAAGCTGAAGACAAACAGGTAAAGTTTAAAGAAGATAAAGTTCGTGAATGGCTTGAAAAGGGTGCACAGCCCACTTTGACTGTTCGTAAACTTCTGAACAAGAATAACTTCTTTATTAAATAGTTCCTGGAGCTGACATGGAAAAAGACTTAGTAGAATTTATAGCAAAATCTCTCGTAGATGACTCAGACAGTGTCATGGTGAATATGATTGAGGGTGAAAAATCTACAATCATTGAACTTAAAGTTGCCGATGACGACATTGGTAAAGTCATAGGTAAACACGGACGCATTGCGAAAGCAGTCCGAACAATCCTCTCTGCTTCTGCCAACAAGACAGGCAAGCGGTTTGTGCTGGAAATTCTGGACTAATGTTAGCAGAAATAGCCATTGGCCGGGTTCGAAAGACTCACGGTATTAAGGGCTATCTTAAAATCATGAGTTATTCAGGTGAATATGATCATTTCTATGATTTGACTCTGATCACCCTGAAAAACAAAGAAAGAACCCGTAGTTTTGAGATCGAGAAAGTAATTCCCCTTGGTGGTGAAGTGCTTATAAAGCTCAAAGGGGTTGATAATCCGGAAGACGGCAAGCTGCTGAGCGGCTGGGATATTTGGGTTCCCCGCACACTGGCGTCAAAGCTTGAAGACGGAGAATTCTATCTTGCTGATCTGGCGGGTAGTGAACTGATACTGGAAGGAAAGTCGGTAGGAAAGATTCGTACCATACTTAATTCCGCATCGGATGATCTGCTTGAAGTTGATACTGAAGAAGGTAGCAAACTTGTTCCCTTCAATTCGGTATTTATCGGAAAGATTGATACGGATAAGAAAACTGTAGAATTGCTTGAAGGCTGGATTTTAGATTGAAATTCACAATTTTGACTTTGTTTCCTGAAATAGTGGAAGCATTTTTCAGCAGTTCTATCATGAAGAAGGCCGTAGATAAGGGTTTGATTGAGTACAATCTGGTAAACATCAGGGATTTTGCTTTAGATAAGCACAGAACCTGTGATGATGCACCGTATGGCGGGGGTGCGGGTATGGTCCTTAAGACTGAACCTCTTGCTCTTGCCCTTGATTCTGTAAAAGCATCGGATATTCGGACAGTATTTCCTACTCCTTCAGGAGTTAGTTATACACAGAAGATTGCCGACGAGCTGTCACAGGAGAAAGAGATAGTACTCATATGCGGCCGGTATGAGGGCATTGACCAAAGGATCATTGATCTATATGTTGATGATGAAGTTTGCATTGGAGATTATGTTATATCCTCCGGTGAAATTGCATCATTGGTAGTCATTGACAGCATTTACCGGCTTTGTGACGGGGTAATAACCCAGGAATCTCTGAAAGAAGAAAGTTTTCAGGGAAAACTTCTGGAATACCCTCATTACACAAGACCCGAGGTGTTCAGGGACATTAAAGTTCCAGACATTTTACTATCCGGACATCATGCTAAAATTGTAAAATGGCGGCATGAAAGACGTTTGGAAAAAACTATTAAAAACCGTCCGGATTTACTGGATGAAGTAGAATTTGACAGGAGGATGAAGTAATGGATATTATTCGCGCTGTTGAAGCTGAACAGTTAAAGGATAACGCTGAGAACTTCAGAATTGGTGATACCATCAAGGTACACTTTAAGATTATCGAAGGTAAAAACGAAAGAATTCAGATTTATGAAGGACTCGTTATTGCATTGAACAATACAGGAATCAACAGAACAGTTACTGTTCGTAAGATTTCCTATGGTGTCGGAGTGGAGAGAATTTTCCCCATTCACTCACCTAAAATTGAAAAAATTGATGTAATTAGATGTGGAAAAGTAAGACGTTCCAAGCTCTACTATATCCGTGACAGAGTTGGTAAAGCCGCTAAGGTTAAAGAGTTGATTAAGAGAAAATCTGCAACTAAAGCCAACTAATCATTTTTCAGTTAATGAAGGAGCTGTTGCAAAAGTAAAATTGCAGCAGCTCTTTTTTTGGTCCACAATCCTTTCCTGAATATTCTTATGTTAAATCTATAAACAGCACCTTAGTTTGCCCCTGTGTCACCAAGTTTTATCATTATCAG